>NZ_JACSMT010000026.1:0-37896 GCF_018618815.1 Exiguobacterium sp. s128
AAGGATCCGGTCGTCTTACTTTGGTTGATCCAGCGATTAAATGCCGAAGGCGTCAAGTCATATTCCCGAATGATATCGGCGCGTGATTTCCCATTCAAATGGAGTTGGACCATCTGTTGTTTGAATGAATCGCTAAAAATTCTTCGTTCCCGTTTATTCATGAAAGTGATTCTCCTCTGCTGTTCATAATTTTCCTAAGTCTAATTGACCTTAAGGTTTATGTCCAACTAACTGTAGACCATCCAGTCACGAAAATCTTCGCCTGATGAAAATTCCCTGTTTGTCCGATGATCCTGCGACCAAACACGCTTGTTTTGTGCGATAACAAAACGTCGGTGCGATGCACCTCACAGCGGTTCTGAAAGGAACCTGAAGTGAAAGTTCAACGCTGACAGCTCAACGGATAACGAACAATGGTCAACGATCAAATGATCAAAGCGGAAAGTTGAATGAACAAAGCCGGATAAAATCCACGGTCCAACGGAACGAGAGAGGATTTGTTTGTTGCCTCTGGGAGCACCGCGTGGCTGGGCAGACAGGGATATACATAAGGAACCGAACTAACCGGAGAGGATGAGACGGATGCTGAATATATATTTGACTTTGATGGCAATACCCAACCTTGCCCTCGCAGCACTCATCATGGGCGTCGTCTTGACCTTCAAATACGGGCGCCTGTTCGTTCGTCAAGACATCCCGGCATCAAGTAAACAAATCGCAGCCATGTTGTATGGTATGTGCCTGTTTGGTTTGAGCGGCATCGTCCTGTTGTTTTCATGATGACGAGACCTTTTTTGAACGGAGCGATCCGTATCAAAAAAGGTCTTTTTGTTTCAAAGGCGAACGGGTATAGAACGACAAGCCGGATGATTTTTAAAACAAGGAGGAAATGAAGATGGATGAATTATTAAAACGCCGGATTGGGGCGGGGATCGTTGATTTACTCGTACAAGGGATGATTTCCGGAGTGCTCGAGCAGACAGTACTGAAACGTGTCAAAAACAAGGCAGTTCATTCATTAATTACGGAACCAGCCGTTAATTTCTTGATCGAGACGACACAACTCGCGACAGGAAGCCGACAAACCATCGGGCAACGACTGTTTCAGATTCAAGTTGTCAGCGACAACGGACAACCGCTCGCTGTTAAACAGATTGCGAAACGGATTGCTTATCGGGAAACGATTGCCCCGATCAAAGCATGGAAAAACCGTAAAATTTATCTGCAGGACGGATCGGTGTTACCGGAGGATGAATTCGCCGGTACGCGTGTTGTGCGGAAGGGAAAATGAAGCGATTTCCTCGCCTTTACACGTCAGGCAGAACCAGTACCGGTTTTTCTTAATCGGGAAAGGAAGAGGTGCGGATGTGATCAAGACACTTAATATTCAGCCGATCAACGCCGGCAATCGACAAGCGGTTCTGGCATTGGAAGTTGCTCCGACTCAACGTGATTTTATCGAGACTAATCAACAGTCCCTACAAGAAGCCAGGCAAGATCTCGTACACGAGTGGTCATGTCTGGCCTTATGTGAAGCGGATCGTCCAATCGGATTTCTGATGATTGGAGCGGCGAACGAACAGGAACGGTATATTTGGTTAGATCGTTTTATGGTGGATTGGCGCTTTCAAGAAAAAGGATACGGCAAGCTTTTCCTGAAACAGGCGATTCAGTACATTATCAAACAGTATGATGTGGATGAGATTGTTCTCAGTGTTCATCCAAAGAACAGGTCCGCGTGTTTGTTTTATGAAAAAAATGGCTTTCAGAACACACAACAAATCGATGAAGCCAACGGGGAAATCATCTTTGTCTATCCATTGGCGGGAGCGAACTACCCGTGCTTCCTGGATCAAAAGACGTTCTCATGAATCCGTCAACAGACGGAACGAGAACCCGTAAACTAAATAAATATACTCCGGCAACTTGCTAACTGGTGAACGCTGAAAGGTGGACCGATTGATGGGACGACTCATGAATCGGTCCACTTTTTTATTGGGGGTTGATCGTTTATCCACTCCAATAATTTTTTCGCTGGACGTGACAGGACGGCTTCCTTTTTCCAAATCAAAAACGTGTTTGAGGTGACGTTCGGCAGGAGTGGCACAAAAATCAGTTTACTGCCTGTTGTATTGATGATGTGATCCAGGCATAAAGCGTGACCAAGTCCTTCTTTGACCAAAAGTGACGCATTAAACAGTAAGTTATAAGTTCCGACGATGCGGCTTGCATTGAAATCGAGTCCCGTTTTTTCAGCAAACTGCTTCTGGTCTTTGGTTTGTTCCGAGATGATCAACGGTGCATTCCGTAAATCCGATGCATCGACCGTCGTTTGTTGGCCCAGCGGATGGTCTCTTCGTGTCAAGATACCCCATCGGTCGGCTGTTGCAAGCTGCAAATGATGATATTCCTTGACGTCAAACGGTTCAATTACGAGACCGAAATCGAGAATGCCTTTGTCGAGTTTATCGAGGATATCTTGACCGTTGCCGCTGTGGATCCGGATGGTAACCTCAGGGTGCTGCTGATGCATCTCATGAAATGCCCGGATAACGCTCAACATGCTGGTCGTCTCGCCGCCGCCGATGTAGAGATCACCGTGCAACGCTTCTTCCGTCGTCAGATTGGTGACGATTTTATCCGCCAGAGTAACCATTTCGCGCGCCCGTTCGGCTAAATAATAACCGCTCTCCGTCAAAACGATGCCGCTGGGTGTCCGGTCAAATAAAACACCGTTTAGCTCGTCTTCCAACCGTTGCAGTTGGCGGGACAATGCCGGTTGAGAGATCCGGAGAATGCGTGCGGCCCGGGTAATGTTTTTTTCTTCGACGACCGCTAAAAAATACCGTAACTGTTGTAGTTCCATGAGAATCCTCCTATGCGTTTTAGTTATGTCTGGTGATGTAATATTAGCATTAGACATGGCTTATGGATACTTGTAGTGTTGTACACAAGCAAGACATACAAGGAGGAACATCAATGAGTACACCACTAAATAAAGTTATCGTCATTATGGGGGCATCAAGCGGGATTGGCGAAGCGACAGCCCGTTTATTAGCAGCACGAGGAGCGACACTGATGTTGGCAGCCCGTCGTCTCGACCGATTACAGGACATCCGGGACGCGTATCCGCAAGCGGATATTCGGATTAAGCAGGCTGACGTCACGCAGTTTGATCAGGTCGAAGCTGTGATTCAGGAAGCAAATTCGGCATTTGGACGGATTGATGTTCTCTTTAACAATGCCGGCATCATGCCGACCGCACCGCTTGCCGCTGGTCACCGGGAGGACTGGAAACAGATGCTTGATATCAATGTCATGGGGGTATTAAACGGGATCGCCGCGGCGTTACCGATTATGGAACACCAACAAGCCGGTCATATCATTGCAACGGACTCAGTCGCCGGTCATGTCGTCTATCCGGAATCGGCCGTCTATTGTGGGACGAAGTTCGCCGTCCGGGCCATTATGGAAGGTCTGCGGCAAGAACAACGGGAAAACCAGATTAAATCAACCATCATTTCACCAGGTGCCGTGCAGACGGAACTCTACACGACGATCAAGGATCAAACGGTCGGCGAATCCCTTCGTCAAGCGCAACAGGAATGGGGACTGACGAGCGAAGATGTGGCACAAGCCGTTTTGTATGCAATCGACACACCGGACCGGGTTTCGATCAGCAACTTAATCATTCGTCCGACGCAACAACACGTGTGACGCCGATGGAATCATCATCACTTCTTCAACAGATTCAAAATCGACTGATTGAGGTAGACGATCCCCTGTTCGAGCAGATTCATGCCGTACAACGCGACGGAGAACGATTGCTCCACCGGTTGAACCAGCAACTGTTGTCACCAAAGGCGTTTCGTGACACGTTAGCCGAGTTGATCGGTCAGCCGATCGACGAAAGTGTTGTCGTCTTACCCCCGTTTTATACGGACTTCGGGCAACACATTTCGCTCGGAAAAGACATCTTCATCAACCGTGGGGTGATGTTGACGGATCTCGGTTCAATTCAAATTGATGATCATGTGTTGATTGGTCCGTTTGCCAAGTTGCTGACCGTCAACCATCCGGTCAGTCCGGCAAAGCGGCGTGGTTTGCTCGTTGCCCCGATTCGCCTGAAACAAAATGCCTGGATTGGAGCGGGGGCAACGATTCTACCGGGGGTGACGATCGGCGAACACGCGATTGTCGCAGCAAATGCGACCGTGACGAAAGATGTCCCGGACAAGGCGATCGTCGCCGGTACCCCGGCTCGAATCATCCGTTACGTTGATGAGACGGAGGGATGAGATGAACCGTCGCATGATTGTCATAATTATGATCCTCTTACTTGTACTGTCGGGATGCGGTACGTCGGCGCCTGTGTCGACCGAATCAGACAAAACGGTCAAGGAGAGGGAAACCATGAACATCGAAATCAATGGTCAGATCGCTTCAGTACAACTGGAAGACAACGCGACTACTGCAGCCTTGATGGCGGACGCTCCGTTTACGATTAAAATGGATGACTTGCATCGGAATGAAAAGTACCATTATTTCGACAAGGTGTTCCCGACGGATGCCCAATCGGTTCAGACGATTGAAGCCGGAGATGTGCTGCTGTATCAAAACAATTGTTTAGTGATTTTTTATGAAGCGGTCGAACCGGCGGCTGAATATACACGAATCGGAAAAATCACCGATTTTGAGGACATCCAATCCCTGTTTGCCCCCGAAAGTGTCCAGATTCGTTTTCCGAATGAATGAGCGACGTAAAAAAGACTTACAGCTGGTCACTGACCGGTTGTAAGTCTTTTTAAATTGATGTTTTTGTGGTCATTTCAGGGACAGAGGTGAAAAGGAACTATCCAAGTTCCATAACCGGTCTCCAAGTTGTTTAAGCAACTCGTTGGCCCGGCGCTCGATCGTCTCGGGAAGTGTCGCCTGGCTGAAGTAGCTCAGATTCAGACTTTCTCCGTCCAGCATCCTAAGCGTCCCCGTGACGTCTTTTGCATGATAAAGATGAATGACGCTGTATGTTTCATCCCCGTTCGGATACTGGAAGTAAAAGCGGGGACCGGAAAAGACACCGATCAGTTCCAGTTGAGTCGTCTGTAGACCAGTCTCCTCCTGCAGTTCGCGGATGGCGACTTCTTCGAGTGTTTCGCCAAGCTCCATCGATCCGCCGGGCAGTCCCCAGTCGTGTGTATCGGACCGGTGTTGGAATAAGACTTCCCGTTGATCGTTCGTCACGAGGACCGTCGTACCGACGCTGATGATCGGACGACTGCCGATTGTCTTGCGTAATTCTGAGATATACCCCATGTAGAGACCTCCTTCAAGATCTGTAAGATCGGCTTTGATGTAACCAGTGTTTGCACAGGACGGAACAGCAACCTTGTTCGTGATCACGTCTCAATCATTCGGCTGGATTGAGGTGGATCGCATATGTTGACAGTACATCGGTAAATTGCTGAACACTCATGTCAGGCTGCAATCGCAGTGAAGGGCGGACAGATTCGTCGGAATCACTTCAATCAACAGAATCTGTTCGAACAAAAGTTCTTGCGCGGATAACCATTCGGAAACGCTCGGTCGCTCCTCCATTACCGGATAAATCCACCCTCTGCATGAATGATCTGTCCTGTGATCCAGGCGGCGTCTTCACTGACGAGAAAGGCAATGGTCCGCGCGGCATCATTCGGCGTACCGATCCGTCCGAACGGAAACTGCGGTTGCAGCTGCGTCCGGACGTCATCCGTCATCCATGTCGAATCGGTTGGTCCGGGATTGAGCGCGTTGACGGTAATCCCAAGCGGCGCGATGGCGAGCGAAAACGAGGTCGTAAACGCTGAAATCGCCCCTTTCGTTGTGGCATAAGCGAGTTCATCCGGCATCGGACCGAGATCCTGTCCGGACGTCATGTTGACGATGCGACCATTCTGCAAACCGGCTTGCTCGAACTGACGGGCAAACAGGACCGATAACAGCAACGTGCTCCGGATGTTGACGGCGTAGTGGGCATCGAGTGCTGCAATGTCCAAGGAAGCCAAATTGGTCTGCGTCGAATGAGCGGCATTGTTGATCAGGACGGACGGCGTACCTACCGTTGAGAGTGTATGGGCGAAAACACGTTCTGCAGCATCGGGTGCCGACAGGTCGATTTCGAACACTTCGTGTTGGGTACCGTTTGCCGTCAGCTCTGCTTGAAACGCCTTGATCCAGGAAGGATCGGCTTTCCAGTATGTAAAACAAATCGTCATCCCTTGAGCCGCAAGCTTCCGGCAAATCGCCGTACCGATATCATCGGGATGGCTCGCACCGGTAATGAGTGCGATCCGGGGTGAGTATGACATAACAACGCCTCCAATATAAGTCCCTCTATGTGTGTTCATTGTACCGTGATGAAAAGAATGGTGTCCAGAAAAAAAGAGGGATTTTTTTACAAAATACAATAGAATCCATCTGTTTCCAAATGCTATGATGGAAAAAGAGGTGGTTCAACGTGTTGAAACGGAAATACGCAACGCGCTCGTCATGGAAGCGGATAATCGAACGAAACTACCGGGAGCTGTACCTTGAGACGGAATCGTTCACCGGGTATGTAACACGGCTCGATATGATTCAGGTGACGCACCCGTTGCATGTTCGGTATTCAGAACAGACGATTCAGCTGGTTGGCGACGGCTATTCCTGGCTCCAACAGTTTCCGATCGGAAAACAGCATGTCGTCACGACGATGTTTGATGAAAAGGGAAAGATCGTTCAATCGTACATCGATATTTGTCTTCAACATGGACGGGATACGACCGGGGTTTTCTGGGACGATTTATTTTTGGATCTGGTTCTGTTGCCATCCGGCGAGTGTCTGATCCATGATGCGGATGAGCTGGACAACGAGTGCGATCAATCGGACGCAGTATGATGCAGCATGGAAAGAAGTCGAGGTGTTGCAACATCAAATCCGGATGAAGAATGTTCTGCTCCATCCGCTTGCTCGTGTGCATCATGACGTACTAGGCGATGTGTGATCAAAACAAACATATCCCATTGATTAGAAATAGAATCAATGGGATGGTAGAAATTTGAAATAACCGCAGTCTCGTGAGATGCCGCTAAACAATTTTGTTGTGATTATTATAAAGGACAAACAGAACGATACTGATGACTGCTAAGGCGACCACGATGAGCACCATCATGATGTTTCATCTCCTTTTTCTTTCTGAAACACGACATATCTCGTTAGTTGTCTTTACCCGTAAATCAGAAAAACGAGTAGGCGGTCCGCAGAAAGTTTGTAACACATTGAGACAATTGACGGGAAGTCGTATCTTAAAAATCACGGAGGAAATCATCATGAAACAGGTTTACATACTTGATACGGATGGAACGTTATTTCAGATAAACCGGATTCTCGGTCATGCCCTGGAAGATGCGTTCTGCTTTTTACGCGCCCCTGGTCGCTGGACCGGAGAAACACCGCTGGCTGGACGGCGTCTACAGCATTGAAGACGTCGCTTCGTCGCAAAAAAGTGATTTGGTCACCTGCATCCTGTCCGAGCACCAGCTAACGGAAGCGGTCGTCGTCGGAGACTAGATATCCGACTTTACGGCGGCGAAGGTTAATCAGTTGCCTGCCGTCGGCTATCGGTTCGATTTTTCAAACGAAGCGGAACTGTCACAGGCCGATGTCATCATTGAGGATTTACGGGAGCTTGTTCAGATTGGTTTGAGAGCGATAACAAAATGATAGAACGCATTCTAAAACCGGTGTCCCCTTCAACAGCTGAAGGGGACACCGGTTTTTGCTTATCCGATTATTTTTTTTGAAACAGGGCGGTCCACAGTCCGGAGAATCCGAAGGCGACCTCCGTCGGAGCGGCCTCCTGCATCAAGCGGATTTCAAGCACATCGAACATGTCGAAAATCGACCGGAGTTTGTCTTCCGTGAAGCCGAGACCGCCGTACTGTCCACCTTCGACGAAACAGGTCAGGGCAAAACAGCCGCCCGGCAGAAAGGCATCCGAGACGATACGGATGTAGTCGTTTCGATGGTGGGGCGCGATATGGTGGAAACAACCGGAATCATAGACAAAATCATACGTCCCGTGTTCGAACGGAAGCTCAAACAGGTTTCCTTGCTGGAAGCGGACATCGAGTTTCCGTTCTCGCGCCCATTCGTTTGCGCAGTCAACCGATGTTTGCGCGAGATCAATCGTGTCGACCTGACTGCCATGTTTCGTTTCCATTACCGGGAATGATGAACCTCCCGCAAAGATGACAGGATATGGTATCCTGAGACAAACAGCAAGCCAATCAAAAGCAGAAAGCAGGCGATTTTTGATGAGCAATCCACTGGGTCAACTCGCATGGACCTTCGTTTCTGAGTGTGACATCCCGCAAGACGTGCAAGGGTTATTGATTCCGGACGAACGGGCGTTGTCCGCCTACAAGACGATCCGTGACGTCGCCATCTTCACGACACACCGGCTGATCATCCGGGACGCCCAAGGGTTGACCGGGAAAAAGGTCGAAGTTTATTCGATTCCTTACAAGTCGATTAACATGTACTCAACGGAAAACGCTGGCGGGATGTTTGACATCAACTCGGAAGTTCAACTTTTTACCCGGGCCGGAATGATCAAGATCAATCTCAACAAAAAAGTCGATGTCCGAAAAATTGACCTGCTGATTGCCAACGCGATTTTGTAAAAGGAGTTGAGAAATAATGAGACGATTAATGAAACGTTTATCGAAGAAAAAAAGACTATTTCTGCTCGTGACACTCATCGCCACGATCTGTCGACCAAAACGAGTCCGTTGATTTTATTTCAATTCTCGTAATTAATTTGTTTAAAAAACACCAAACTAAACCTTACCAATCATTCCAGAACGATTCATCCTCTACCACTCATAACAGGTACAAATCAACTATCTGCTCGTCCGAACAATCAAAAACGGACCCCGTAAGGATCCGTCCCATTCCAGATAAAGAAATGACCGACAGCCCACCGACTGTCGGTCATTGTTGTTTATCCTGTCTTGCGCATCGATTCGAACAGACGTCCTTTATAAACGTCGGCGATCGTGTTCAAAAACGATTCAGAGAAACGTTTCGGGAAATACGCCTTCGCATAAAAATAGTGATAAGCACGCTTTAAATCATCCCATTGCGTACACGGATCGGTCTGGCGGAATCGGGCGACGTCGATGATCCGTGTCCCGGTTGGCGTCAACAGGATGTTCCGAAGATGGATGTCCGATGGATTCAAACCGACGGAACGTGCTTCAGCTAAAGCCCGATCGACCGTTTGGATGACATCGTCCGTGATGAGTGTCCCGCTGATCAGACACTCGAACAACGTTTGTCCTTCGATGTATTCGATGACGAGGTAGTCAGTCCCATATTCATACTGTTCCGCATACGTCGCAAAGGGACTTAATTGTTCATAAATTGACCCCTCGATTGCCGCAAGATGGCGGTGCGATGGGAAAAACTTCTTGATCACCCGATCCGTTTCGCGGACCCGGAACACAAACGCACTTCGACCTGTTCCGATCCAGTCCAGTTCGTCTGGGTGAGCGGTGACGGTATAGCCCTCCTCGATCTCTGTCAGGTGGATGGCAAAAGCCAATTCGGAATCTGTTTTCACAAATGCCACTTCCTTTCTCTTCTTTAATTATACGCTGTTTTCCGGCAGAAGGTTTCAGAAAACTGTTCGTGTGTGAAAGTTTTGAACATTTTGTGATATGCTGAAAATGTACAGCCACTACCGAGCCAAGGGGGAATTTTAATGAATACATTACAACAATGGCGTGACCATTTTGAATCGCTTCGTGCCTATGAGGAAGCAGTTGCGTTACTCTACTGGGACATGCGGACCTACATGCCGGAACAGTCAGCCGAAAATCGGTCGAAATCGATCGGTTTTTTGTCAACGGAAAGTTTCCGTCGCCGGACGGGAACGGTCTATCAATCGTTGTTAGAAGCGATGGGGCAAGAGACATTGACCGGTCTGGAAGCAGTTTCGTACGAAAAAGCGAAACAAGCGTATGACCGGGATTCAAAGATTCCGGAAGCGGAGTATCAGACGTTCATTACGCTGATTTCAGAAGCTGAAAGTGTCTGGGAAAAGGCGAAAGATGCCGACGATTGGGAATTGTTTGCGCCGTACTTAGAAAAAATCGTTGCCATGGAACGGAAATTCGTCGAGTACTGGGGATATGCACAACATCCGTATGATGCCTTGTTACATGATTATGAGCCGGGCATGACGGTCGCGGAACTCGATCCGTTATTCGCAGAATTACGGCAAGCAATCATCACACTGTTGAAACAGCTGGATGGGAAAACGTTCCCGACACTCGACTGGTCAGCGGACCGGGACACGCAGATTCAGTTGAATCATGAATGGTTAAACGATATCGGGTACGATTTCACGGCCGGACGACTCGATGAGACGGTCCATCCGTTCCAGACGACGATCAACCGGAAGGATGCGCGGGTCACGACGAAGTATGATGAAGCCGACTACCGCAATTCTGTGTTCGGAACGATGCATGAAGCGGGACACGCGACGTACGAACAAGGTATCGCACCGGAACTCGATACGCTTGGACTTGGAGAAGGGGCCTCGATGGGCATCCACGAGTCACAATCGTTGTTCTTTGAGAACTTCATCGGTCGTAATCAAGGGTTCCTCGCGGCCCGTTATGCCGGGTTGCAACAGGCGATTTCATCGTTGAAAGACGTGCCGTTCGAGACATTTTATGCTGCTGTTAATGAAGTCAAACCGTCCCTCATCCGGATCGAAGCGGATGAGCTGACGTATGCGCTCCATATCATCATCCGGTATGAACTCGAAAAACGATTGATTACAGGTGAGCTGGAAGTCAAGAATTTGCCGGCAGAATGGAACCGTCTCTATAAGGAATACTTGGGAGTCGACGTCCCGTCAAACGCAAAAGGGGTCTTACAGGACGTCCACTGGTCCGGCGGTTCGTTCGGATACTTCCCGAGTTACGCGCTTGGTCTCGTCTATAGCGCCCAGTTGAACGAAGCCTTGCGTCGTGATGTCGCAAACGTCGATCAACTGATTGCCGACGGAACGCTGGCACCGATCAAGGAATGGCTCAATCTAAACATTCATCAATATGGAAAAGCGAAAACACCAGCAGAGCTGATTCAAGCGGCAACCGGTCAAGCGATTTCGGTCCAACCGTTGATCCACTATTTGACGGCGAAATATACACGGGTCGTCGAGGCGTTATGATGCGTTGGTTTGCCCATCGCGGAGCGAGCGATCAGTTTCCGGAAAACACGCTCGAAGCGATCGAGGCGGCGATTCCCGATGTTGACGGAATTGAGTTTGATGTCCATTTCTCACGCGACGGTGTTGGTGTCATCATTCATGACGAGACCGTCAATCGGACGACGGACGGTACGGGGCGGGTCGTTGATCTGACGGTAGCCGAACTGAAACAGTTGAACGCCGGTGCCCGTTTCAAAGGTAGCGATGGACCGGTGAAAACAACGATTCCGACGCTCGATGAAGTGTTGGCGTTGCTCGCTCCGACGAATGTGAAACTGAATATTGAACTGAAGACGGATACGATCCGCTATCCGGGAATCGAAGCCTATACGTTAGGGCGTTGTCACGCACATGGGATTGAGAAAAATCGATTGATTTTCAGTTCCTTTAACCATTATTCCATCGATACGGTCCGAAAACTCGATCCGGGTGTCGAGACGGCCATCCTTTATCCGTATCCGCTTTATCATCCGGAACAGCAGGCGAAACAACTGGGAGCAAAAGCGATTCACCCGGATTACCGACGGGTGACGAAGGGCGATGTCAGACTGGCCCATGCGGCGGGGATTGAGGTCCGTGTCTACACACCAAAATCGGTCGAAGACGTGCGGCGGATGATCATGCTGGGCGTTGACGCCGTCATCGTCAATGATCCAAAAGGTTTCAAGGCAAGCTTGTCCATCCACTAAGGAGGAAGCGTCATGCGCAAGGAGCAGTTGTTTATCATTTTAGCGTCAGTAGCAGCGCTCGTCATCGGTCTGCAGATTGGTTTTGCCAGTCTACCTGCCCCGAAACCAAAACGGATCGAGGAATCGGTGACGAAACCGGATGATTTTCAGGGAGGACTTCGCGACGCGAAAACCGAATTAAAGATGGTACAACGTTTTGCTTTAACGAGTACGATCGAACACGATCGTTTGCGTCGGACGTGGATCTACACGAGTCAAACACCGAGCCGGATTGCCGTTGACTGGTATTATGTCGCAAGTTATCCGGAAAAACAGGTCCAGATGACACGGAACGACGTCTCACGGATTTTGACGTATGATCGGTATTTAGTAGTCATTCGTCCGATTTACGGTGTTATTGAAGACAGTGAGCTGGAACAGTTTTCTTTACGTTTTTCAAGCTATTTCATGACCATGCAACAACAAAAGGAGGATGACGATGTCAGGTAAAATCATTCTATTGATTGGTGGATCAGGCAGCGGAAAGTCTTCCTTGATTAAACGGTTACGCCATGAATATGAACGTGTCCGCTTTATTCCATCTGTGACGACTCGACCGAAACGGCCAACGGAACACGATGGTGAGAGTTATCATTTCGTTGACGTCAAAACCTTTCAACAATTGATCCAAGAGAACGGCTTCATCGAATATGCCCATGTCCACCGCGCCTGGTACGGGACTCCGCGGCAAGCATACGAGGAGATTCTCGCAACAGACGGAATCGTCATCAAGGACATCGACCCGAAAGGCGCAGCGGCGTTCAAAACGTTGTTCGCGGATCAGGTGATTACGATTTTTGTATCCGTTCCGCCGGATTTAATGAAAGAACGATTGTTGATGCGGGGCGATACACCGGAGTTCGAAGCGCGACTCGTCGATTATGCCGATGCCTGGAAAGACCGGGATCATTATGACTATATGATTGAAAACATCGACTTTGAACAAGCGTATGTGGATTTACTCGGAATCATTTCCGCCTATATCCCGGGACAACCGTCCGAATCGTAACAGCAGGGAATTCGTTCCTTGCTGTTTTTTCATCCATTCTCAAACAGGAGGTTCTGATGGATCCAATCGAACAGATGTTACGGGAACAACCTGAATTTCAAGGCATCGTGGTATGGGAACGAATCAAAAACCGGTATTCCCGTCATCCGAAATATGTCCTTCAGCAAAACGGACGAACATCGATTGTCCATGTCGCTCCACGGGAAACGTTTGAACGAAAACGGGCAGAGTTTACGTGGCTCCAACGGATGAAGCAGGAAGGTTTGCCTGTTCCGGAACCGTTTGCTGTCAAACAGTTGCCGTCGATCTGTTACGTTTGGTACGGTTTCCTGTCTGGGCAAACGGTGAAGAAGACCTTGCCGCTTCTTCAGGAAACGGCATATGGTATGGGACAGGAAGCAGGGCGGCTTTTGAGGCGTCTTCATCAGTATGCAGCACCGGCAGACGTCAATCCGTGGTATGGACGGTGTCTGGACAAACATCAACGGTATGTCCGACTGTATGAGCAGGGACCGATTCGACTAAAAGCGGACGAGGCAATCCTTTCCTTGATCAAAGAGCGCCGGCATCTGGTGAAAGGGCGGCCGAATCATTTTCAGCATGATGACTTTCATCTCGACAATCTGATTACGGACGGGTCTAATCTGACGGGGGTAATTGATTTTTCGAATTACGATTTTGGGGACCCATGGCACGACTTCGTCAAACTTGGGCTGTTCCAAGTCGCGGACAGCCGTCCGTTTGCTGTTGGTCAAATCGACGGTTATTTTGACGGTGACGTGCCGGACGTCTTTTGGGAAGTGTATGCCGTGTATCTTGCGATGGCGTTATTTTCGTCGCTTGTCTGGACCCAACGTCACGCCCCGGAGGAAATCGGACCGATGACAGCCCGTCTTGAATCGATCCTCGTGGAACATCATCATTTCGAACGAGCGCGGCCCGACTGGTACACTTCGTTTTAAGAGTGTTAGACAAAAAAATAAGACGGTTGTTTCCCACGCGATGCTCTGTGGTAAACGACCGTCTTATTTGTGTACCATCAACTGTCCCACATTTCCTCCAGGTGTTCGGCGTAAAATCGTAATGCCCGTCGATAGGTCCGAATGTCTGCATCGTGTGTCGTCTCGACAAGCGTCTTGACGAGGAGTCCGATCGACTCGGACGAACGGTCAAGATTGTACAGCGTCAAGGCTAAAAACGTTTGTAACGCCGGATGGTCCGGGAAGTGAGTCAGTCCTTCCGTCAAGGTCGTATAGGCCTCTTCATAACGCCCGAGTGCCCGGTAAGTACTACCAAGACCGACGTATGCCTGTTGCAAGTCAGGGGCCGATAAGCCGGCCTCAATCGCCTGGACGTAGTAGGGGACGGCAGCCGCTTCTTCGCCGAGGCTATCGTGACACCAAGCCATCTGATAATTCACGAACGGATCGTCAGGTGTCTGATCGAGATACGAAGTAACCAGTTTTTTAGCATCGGCGTAGTGGTTGGTCTGCCGCAATAGCCGGACCTGTTCCCAGTCATGGGGACGGGTTTGTGTCGTGGTCCGCTCCTGTCGCAGACTGACGAAGATCCGTTGGTCGATCCACGTCTCGTGTTGCGCTAAAAACTGGTGGCGGATCCCTTCCTCCTGCATGCCGAGACGCTCAGCGAGTGCAAGCGACGGCTGATGGCTCGGGTCGATGTGCAGCTCGATCCGGTGAAAATGGAGGTGATCGAACGCCAGTGTATGTACCGCAGTCAAGGCTTCCACCCCGTATTCGTCGAGCGATGGTGCAGGGAACGCATAACCGATCCGGGCCCATTGAAAATCGTTTCGTGCGAGTGTCGACAGGATGATCCTTCCGAGCGGTAGCCCCTCTTCCGTACGAAAAACGCCGAAGTGGTATTCGCGATCGTCTGCTGCCCCTTGTTGGTGTAAAGCGACGACCGTCTTAAAATCGGATTCAGTAAAGCCGGCCGGGACAAGAGAAGCGGCAAGACAGTCCGGGTAATCCGATGAATCAAGCGGACGAATCGTCAACCGATCCGTTTGTGTTTCGAGGGAAAACGTCATCTTCAAGTCACTCCTTCATCTGAAGTCAGAGCAAAAACCCTTCAACCGAACCGGCTGAAGGGACAGGCCTTAATTTTGTTGTTCGAGTTTTGTCAGTAACGTCCGGAACGTATCAAGCTCGGCATCCGAAAAATCAGCGAAGACGTCCGAGAGGTATTCCATCTTCATCGCTTCCAGTTTGCCATACAATTCGATGCCGTCTTCGGTTGCCCGCAGTTCGACGACACGACGGTCCAGTTCACTGCGCTCCCGTGAAATCAGTCCTTTTTTCGTCAATTCATCCGCAAGTGCCGTAATCATACTGGCTGAAAACTGGAATTCATTCGACAAAGCCGACGCGATTTGCGGGCTGCTTGTGCAAAGCGACTTCAAGATAAAGAATTCATTTCGTGTCAAGTACGTCGTAAACATGCTCCGGACATCTTTTTTGATGGCGCGGTAGTTCATCCGCAACCCTTTTTCTGTATCGACGATCAACTGATCGCGATTTGCTACTTCTAATGTAGTTGCCATAGTTTCACTCTTTCTGTACCGTAGTTTCTTCACCCGAGATTTAGTATAGTGAAAAATTTTAGTTTAATCAATATTTTTCTCTTGAATCATCTCTTCCGTCAACGGTTGGACTTGTTTGATGATCTCCCCGACATTTCGCAGCTCGGGATAAAACCGCCGGAAGAAGTAATCAATCCGGTGGGGGTCGTTGCCGGCGATCGTCACGGCCATACAGATGTAGGCGATGCCGATTCCTTGGCGTGGCAGGAACGGATTTGGCATGACCTGGGCACACTTCAAGGCGAGCGGGCTGTGGACGGACACGGCCTCGATCAGTTCGCCGTAATTGCGAATGTCGACGTAGTGGAACATCCGGATCAATTCGTTGATCAGTTGTTGATCGGAATCGAGCATCATTTGCGAGGTGACCAGCTGTTTATCTAACGCATTGATGACGGAGGAGTGATCAATGAAATAGTTTAAGTTGTCCGATGTGATCCGGACTTGATGGGGGTCGGATAAAATCTGTTGGACCGTCTCATCCTCAAATTGTTTTAATTGTTTTTTGATGTTGACGAACTCCTGATCGGCGATTTCAAGCAGACCGGCGACGCGGCTGAAACTGCGCCGGACTTCGGCCGGGACGCTGTTCGGGTTTTTATAACCTAAGTCATGTTCGATCTCCGCCCAGGCATGCTGTAAAATCGACCGGATCTGGATTTCCGCCGTATGTTCCTTGAAGCGGCCGTATTCGCTGAGCGCTAACCGTTGTTCGCTTAAGGCGGCGACGAAGTGGACGGACAGGTAACCGAATTCGGTCGTATCGAGTAATGTCGATTTGTCGACCGACTGATCGCGGTCGATCGAGAACTCATTTTCAATGATTCGGGCCGCTTCCCGGACATCATCATGAAAATAGGTGACGATCCGGATGCCGGTCAGATCGTGGACGTCGCGGAGCGATTGGTATTTATTCGGTTGTCGCAGAACTTTTTGGTACAGGCTCTCCGATTCCTTTGTCCGGGCGACGATCGAATGGTATTTGATGCCGGCTGCGTCGAGCAGTTCCGATAATAATACTTTTAATTTATCGGCAAAGGCATCATAGTCTTCCTTTTCATTCACGTATTCGAGCATCATCGTATTTAAGTCTTGGGATTGCACGGATTTCACCTTCCTCGTCATATCTTCTTCTAGCTGTATTGTAGCATTCGTTTTCACAGGACGCACGGGATGACCCTGTTTCAAGGACTGCGCTTCGTGGGAAAGAAAGAATAGAACATCTGGGAGGGGTGCTAGAATGGAAATCTTGGACGCACGGGCGTTACCCGCCGATCATTCGGATATTTTACATGTCACACCGTCAACGGTCTATTTCCGGCGACGACTCGACGGCGATCAGTTTCATATCAGTCGGTTTGACCTGGAAGACCAGGAACAAGTGGATTTGACGACAGAACCGTTACAGGATCATGGACCGACCCGACCGTTCGTCAAACAAGGAAAAGTCTATTGTCTCAACGAGCAGGACCGAAATGAAGGAGGCGAGACGTCGTTGCTCGCGATTGATCTGCATTCCGGAACAAGCGAACAGCTCGCATCGTGGCAACTGGGTGGGGATTTGACGCTCTACTGGGTGCTGAACGCCCGGTATATGGTGTTGTTACACGTCGATCAGACGACGACGGCTTTTTTGTACGACGTTGAAACACGTCAACAACATGTGATCAAGGATGAACGGCTGTACGGGATAACGGAGAATTACCGCGAACTCTATTTTTTCCTTGTCACGCTGGATGCGACGGATTATATCGTCTGTAATGCAAGGCTCGATGAATTTTCGTTTTACGATGCGCTCGAGAGTGGCGTCATCTCACCAGAAGATCCGATCGATCATTCGGAAAGTCTGCTGATTGCCTCGCTTGCGACGATCGTCGCGGAGATCGAACAAGGGGTCGAACGACTGTCCTTCCAGACGTTGTTACGGCTGGAGGGGGAAGGGGATACGGTGCAATATCTGGGTGAACAGACCGGAAACCTTGTCTTTAGCGCCTATACGGAACGGTTAAACGAAGAGGTGTTTTATGAGATCAAAGATGAATCCGCCATCACGGAACATGAACGGATCCGCTGGAGTGACTATGAACCGCTTGATTTTACGTATGACGACGTCGAGTCGACGATCTTCATCGTCAACGAACGTTCCGATCAGCACCATGAAGTGATGAACCTCCGGACCGGTGCCCGTTACTTGGACCGGGAACCGTTCGAACGTGTCTTGCGCGACCGCTTTTATCTGCATGAATCGATTGGGGAAGACGCGGAGCCGATGGTGACGGTCTTTGACGGGGAACAAAACGTCCGGCATCGATTCGAAGATGCGTATTATATGATCGTGTCCGGCGAACTCGTCATCTTGTCGGTCAAACAACTCAAATAAAAAAACGAACAAATCACCTGATCACACTGTGAATCAAGCAGTGTGATTCTTAAATCCGGGCATTATTTATTTCATATACCATAAGTATTTTATCAAAAAACAAAAACTATCGAATAAGTATGCCTCATAACCTCTGGAATACAAGAAAAACCTCTTCCTTTTTGGCCCAATCGACCAAGAAAGAAGAGGAGAATGGTATGCTTATTCTGCGTCGTCAGTTGTTCGTGTGAAGATATCGACTTGAATGTTTCCAGCTGTTGCGCGTGAGTAAGGGCAAACCGTATGCGCGATTTTTCCGAGTTCCGCAGCTTGTTCTTCCGAGACACCACGGACGAGGACATCAAGTTCGACGGAAAGTGTGAACCCATCAGCCGCTTCGTTTAACGTGACGTGGGCAGTTACTTCACTTCCATCATGTTTGATGCCTTGTTTACGAGCAACAAGATTTAACGCGGAATCAAAACAAGCCGAGTATCCAGCAGCAAACAATTGCTCCGGGTTTGTCGCTTCTTTTTTTGATCCGGGTACAGGCATGGCGAGGGCAACATCCAGGATACCGTCTTCTGATACGACGCGACCATCGCGTCCTCCTACAGCTGTTGCAGATGATGTGAACATCGGTTTCATAATCATAACGTCCTTTCGCATTTCATTATTTTTTTAAGTAGCTTACAATTAGATTGTATACAATCTAATGAAGAATACAACTATTTTGCTTGAAGGAGGCTTTTTATGTCGAATCCCTTATTACTAGAGGAACAACTCTGTTTTCCGTTTTATGCGATTTCCCGTGAAATCACGAAACGGTACCGCCCGTTATTGGAACCGCTTGGATTAACGTATCCGCAATATCTGGTCATGCTGGTGTTATGGGAAAAAGACCAACAATCGTTAAAGGCGGTTGGTGAACGTTTACACCTCGACTCCGGTACATTAACGCCGTTGCTGAAAAAGCTGGAAGCATCGGGTTTGATCGAGCGTATCAAAAATCCGGCAGACGAACGTCACATCCAGATCACATTGACGGAAAAAGGAAACAGCTTACGCAACGAAGCGGAACAGATTCCGCTCGCCTTAAAAGAATTATTGGGTGTGTCGGAAGAGGATTTTGAATTGGTTAAACAAACGTTAAACCGGCTGACGATAAAAATGAACGGAACTGATTAACAGTCCCGTTCATGTTCCTTCCTTATTTCCGGCGGAAGCCTTCTTCTTCCAGATAGTTGGCTGCTTCTTTGTACGAATTAAAAGCTCCGTCGAGCAAGTCGCCGGCATAGACCAACCATGTGTCCAGGTCTTCATTTAACAACGTCAATTCGAATTGGTTGTCGTTGATCCATGTTTCTTCCAACGTTTCGACCGTCTCGACCGTTTCAAGAGCTTTGATCGCATCTTGAAGCAAGAGGATCAGAGCGGGCTCCGAGAATTCCCGGATGTTGACGAAACCTTTCCGGTCTTTTTCGTAGCCGGGTAATCCTGCTGCGTAGACAAAACCGTTTCCGTTCGGATGAAGATGATAGACGACGATTTTTTTCTCGAACTGGCTTTCAGGGAAATGGAAGTTAACACGGTTCAGTGACACTTCTTTCCGGACAAGTTGTGGGAAAGTCTCAATAATAGTTAATTTTTCTTCAAATGTTAGCATGGTTCCTCCTTGAAATACATTTCTACTCTTTTATATATGCGATGATTCGCAGGGAAATGTCAATGTCTGATTGATCGCGCTGAAACTTCAACGGGTCTGCTCCCGTATGGAAAAACGAAAGGCAGGAGATTTTATGCAATCGAATCATCCGACCGAAAACTGGCAACACTTGCCACGTGCTTCGGTAACCGCCGAACGTCAATCCGTCGGTATCCAGTATACCATTTATACGCTACTCGTCGGAGTCGCCACGTTCGTCCAAATCAAGTGGCTCGATCTATCTCCCTGGTGGATGTGGATCGTGGCCGCCATCTTACTGATGTTATTTTTACTACAGTTTGTTTATATCCCGGACATCCGCCAACGGTATTTTAAGTACCGGGTGGATGACGAATTTTTAGTCGTCGAGTTTGGAATCGTAGTGTTGCGCCACGTCGTCACGCCGCTCGTCAAAGTCCAAATCATCGATACGTCGTCCGGTCCGATCTTACGTCGTCTGAATTTGATGAATATGAACGTTCATACTGCATCGGGACAAATCGAGTTACCGGGACTCGAGGTCACCCAAGCGGCGATACTGAGACAACGGATCGAACGTTTTGCGAAACTGGAAGAACAAGAGGAGGAGTCGTTATGACACGACGTGTCCATCCGCTGTTCATCTTGATGGCCACGTTGACCCATCTCCGGTCACTCGTCATTCCGATTGCCGTTCTCTTGTTCAACGATTTAAAAAACGACGGTTTTGGTTTTTATACGATGATCGGTGTGGCCGTTGTCAGTCTCGTCATCTTACTCTTCGGCATCGTCTCCTGGTACTTTTATACGTTTACGATCGATGAACAATCGATCCGGGTCAATAAAGGCGTATTCCGTAAAAGTGAGCGGACGACCCAACGCCAACGTATCGAATCGATTGGTATCAATCAAAACGTGCTGGAGCGGTTGCTGGGTCTTGCGACCTTGACCGTCGAGACTTCGTCTGACAGTGGCAAACCGGAAGTCGAGTTGAAGGGAGTCCGGCTTGACTTCGCGAAACAGTTGAAGTCGACGATCGGGACAGGGACGACCCAACCCGTTTTAGAACAGGAGGCGGGCGAAACCTACACGGTCAGTCTGACGGATCTTTTGTTTGCAGGTGCCTTATCTGGACGACTGGGTCTCGCGCTTGTTGGTGTCGGGGCCGTCTATCAATTCGTCAATCGCTTCATCGAACAATACATCAGTCAAGTCTTCAATGAATTGTTGCATCTCTCCTTGTTACTGTTACTTGTCATCGGAGGTGCTGTCCTCTTCCTCATCTATGTTGGCTCGATACTTGTTTTCGTTCTGCGGTATGGTTCGTTTCGGGCGACGTTAAATAAACGACGGATGACGATTGGTTACGGATTGGTGAACCGGACCGAAGTCGTGTTTCATCAAGACAAGGTCCAGGCACTCGTCATCGAGGAAAACTGGATCAAACGTCGGTTCAAGCGGGCCCACCTGTCCCTGCATATCATCTCGGCAAGTGGGGAAGAGGAAAAACTATTGTTACACCCCTTCATCCGTGTCGCGGATATCGACCACTTTTTGAAACGATTTTTACCGCGTTTCAAACAACTCACACCAGAAAAACGTGCCGTCGACCGTGGATTTTTTTATATCGTTCGTTGGCCGCTTTTAAGTTATGCCAGTTTGTTGACCGTCTTGAACGGGGCACTCATTTACTGGTTACCGGAGTCCATCCGCTATTTGGGTCTGATTTTATTTTTGTTCCTGCCGCTGTATTACATCCTTGCCCGGTCCGGGTACAAAAATACACGGTATGGGTATCAGAACGATTTATTTGTCTTACGGAAGGAACTCGTCAATCGGGAAACGATTTATGCGCCACGTCTGAAAATCGAAGCCTTTTCGAGTCAAGTGTCGCGGTTTCTGGAAGAGAAGGATATTTTGAAGTTCCAGATCACGCTTCGTGGATCAAGTGTATTCCAGGCGGGGTATTTCACTCAGGCCGAATTCGTCGAAGTTTTAGGTTGGTATCAACAGACGTTTCTTAAACCGATTCCGCCGTCAGCAGGGACAGATCGATCAGACGGCGAATATGTTGAAGAAACTTAGGGACGGAAGGAAGTGTACGTCGTGCGCAGATGGTTAGTCGTCATCTTGATAATCGTACTTGGTGTCGTTGGTCTGATTCTGTATGACGGATACCGGATGCAACAGACTTTAACCGGACAATCGGGTGCCTCCGGCCTGGTATCCGGATTCGAAACAGAGAAGACAAATGATGAAACATCCGATGGACGGTGGTTCGCACGTCAGGACGTCGAGCAAAAGAACTGGACGACGGATGGTCTGACACGTGTCGGGCAGTACCTACCCGCCGTGAAGGCTTCGGAAAAAACGGTCATCGTCGTCCCGGACGACACACGATTTGGATCAACGCTTACGTATCCGCTGATCCGTTTATATCACGAACAACTGGGATATAACGTCTTCGTCCCCGCACGACAGGGAATTGCACCGAGTACAGGGACGTTGAACTACGGATGGATCGATCGATTGGATTTGATCAATTGGACAAATCAGTTGATCGAAGAAACAGGAACACAGCATGTCCTCTATCACGGAGTGGGTGTTGGAGGTGCGACGGCTCTGCTGGCAGCGGGTGAAACGACCGTCCCGAAACAAGTGAAGGTCGTCATTGCGGAAGGGTCCTATGCGCGTCTCGATGACTGGTTCCATGCGCTAGCGAAAGCAAACCTATCCTATCCGGCGGGCCCCTCCCTTGCGGCTGCCAGTATCTTTAATAAGATGCAACAAGATTTCTTTTACGGCGACGTCTCCGTCACCCGTCAGACGAGTCAAATCCGGATACCGGCCCTGTTCATTCATGGCACTGACGATACGATTGTCCCTTCGCGGATGGTTTATGAACTGTACCAAGCGAAACCGGGCATCAAACAATTGTATCCGGTCCGGGGAGCAGGACATGGAGAAACATACTCGACCAATCCGGAAAATTATGAGAAGCGGCTCCGGTTGTTTGTTCAACCGTTTTTAGAAGCACCTTAAGGAACGTGTCACGCCTCGCTGCTTTGATTGCAGTCAGGTGTGGCACGTTTTGGCATTGACCTTATTTTAAGTAGGGGAAATATACCAATTCCGCTTGCGTATGCTACGCTAGTCGCATCTTTCACAAAAAATAACGGGACAGGTGATACTTATGAACGATTTGAGGTGGATCGGGTCGGAAAATACGTTCGTCGACGATATCTCGATCGAATCCATTGGTCCGATCACCGTCGGACGGTTTGGCGGGTGCAGTCGTTCCGGACAAAGTAAAAATGAAGATGGCTGTCTGATTTGGATCGGACAGGACTGGGAGTGGACGATGCTGCTGGATGCACACGATACGGCAGAAAGTGCTTCGTTAGTAGTCGATCAGTTTACAAAACATCGGATCGTAATCGAACAGATTCTGGGGGAGGAACCGGCGACCATGTTTTTTTCATTGGAACGTCTAGTCCTCGACTTACTACAAGAAGAGAGCTTTCGGACAGCGTGTCACGACGTACAAGGAGAGACGGCATGTCTGTTTCTCGTCCGAAAAGGAAAATACGTCTGGTGGTTATCGGTCGGCGATGTCGTCGCCTATCTGTTCCATCCGGATTTAAGGAAACACCGTCAGTTCAAACTGAATGAACGACAATTCTTCGAATGGATCGGTCGCGTCAATACGTTTGACTTGCCTGTCCCGTGTTATACACGAGGCATACGGGAGTTGCGACGAGGGGGCAACCGGATTCTCTTGACGACGGATGGGTTGATCGAATGCCCGGGCACACCGTTCCAAGACTCGGCAAAAGTCGAAGTCGTATTTGAGAGACCTGAGACGGCAGTCGAGAGCCTACTGACGACGATTGAACAACACGGGGTTCGGGATAGTACGACGCTGTTGACATGGGAAGTCGTCATCGATGAGACCGTTACAGAACCAGGCAACGCTAAATAAAAGCATGACCCGTCTTTTCCGTCCGTACTGGAAAGGGGGTCATGCTTTTATTGTGAGTCGGGAAGTTCGTCGGTAGCATGTAGATGGGTCGGTTCCAGTTGAAGCGGATCAGGATCCGCTTCTTTTTCTGAATGCGTCAACGGGAGAGCGATCCCGACGCTGGTCAATAAGGCAATCAACGTGGCATTGGTCAACGTGTGGTGCATCTGACTTCACTCCTTTTTTTAAAAAGAAACCAACCTTTTTCACTATTCTGAATATTCATTTGTGATTCGTCAAGTAATCGTCATCTTCCGAGTATTACTTTTTCCCGTTAAACCGGTATACTTAAACATGAAAAAGGGGGATCTCGCTTGAAACTTACTAAAGCCAACACACGTATTTTAGAATCGCTGTTACCTCGACTGAATCTGAATGTCGAAGAACCGGAACGGACCGACATCGAACGCCGTCTTCAGGCAGACTTGTACGAAGCCCAACGGTCCCAAAAGCCGTTTGAAACCGTCCATGGCCAATCGCCGGAAGAACGTCTGGATCAGATGATTGCAGAAATCCCGGAACTTAAACGGGTAGAAACACAAAAACGATGGACCCGGAACTATGTTTCAACGATTCTGATGTTCATCTTCATTGAAGGGATTGATGGTGTCTTTCAATTCGCGCTTGCGGATTACATCCTCTTTTCGATCATCGCCTTGTTCTTGATCGATGCGATGTCCATCCTGATCACCTCATCCAAAATCCGACTCGTCAAAAAACGGGTCTGGGTCCAATTTCTTGTCAGCTTCCTGTTATTTGCGACCTATAAAGCGGTCCTGATTACGTTCGTGCCGAATCCTGATGTATTGATTCAAGTCAGCGGTCCCGCATCTTATCTGATCGGAGTAAGTGGTTTAGTCGGATTGTATCTGTACTGGTCTAAAAATCCACTTCGAAAACGCGCTTAAGCACTACAAGGAGGGAATCAGATGGAGTTCACGCACTGGAAACGACGGTTGCAAGATCATTTTGAACAGATGGGTTTTGATTTACGGATCGAGCGACTCGCCATGCAAGATATCCTGAAGTTGGAGGCGACACATGGTGCCTTCTTATTTTTCCCGATCACCATCCATTTATATGAGCGAATGGGGTGGCAGATGATTGCGATTGAATCGCATCATCCGGCAGAAGTCGACGATCTGTTTGCGGAAGCCCAAGTCCAGTCCTTATTTCAGATGACGATGATGACGTTTGAGGAAGAAGAACGTGAGCTGATTTTAGGATTTTATAGTAACACCGGCCGGTACTTAACGGACCCTGCATCACCGACAGGACAGCTCGTACGTGTCATCGAAGAGGAGTGGAATGAAGGGGATGCTTTACGGATCCAAACGTTCGAACCATTCCCCGGTCTGTTCGTCGCGCCGTCCTTTGCCCATCAAACCTATGCATTTGCGGCTGATGGGGACAAGTGGCAGGTCTTAGTCGGTCGGACAGGTCGTCCGGCAAGTGATTACCGGTTTGACGGTACGGTGTTAACCCCACACCGCGTGCCGGAAGGGGAACTGTTCACCCGAATCCCGATTGCCGTTCCTCTCGAGCAATACGAGGAGATGAGGAAACAACTGCAGCTGGAACAAACAGAAATTTCGACGTTTTTGGAACAGGCGATGAGAACGATTCGCGAGTACGATCCATCGTTTGGATTCGCTTGGCGGGGGACGGTGACGTTTTTCCATGGCGTGCCCGTCAATCCGTTTGCTCAACGCCTTTGGCTCGAGAATGGACAAAAACGATTCCGGATCATGCAGCAAGGTTCGAGCCGAATTTTGGCCATTGGTGAGACGTCGGCAGAAGCGATCCATTTACTTGATCAAGCCGTCGGAGCCGGTGAACCGGAGGGGACACCTGTCAGTGCCATCGGTCAGTTCATCTTAGGGATTTGGAAACAATTCGAGTCGGATGAAGCGACGTACATGACGGACGTTGACTGCGACGGAATTTCCCAGCAGCAAGTCGAAAATCGGATCCGGCACAGTCTTGCTCGGCGCGAACCGATCGAGTGGCTTACTCAAACGCAAAACAGTAACGATGTCTGTCAGTTTGCCGGGTTGACGTTTACGTTTCCGCACCGACCACCGGGAATCGTCCACATCAAACGGGCTGATGATGTCTCGTCCAGCTAAACCACAAAACGGATACCGTAACGGGTGTCCGTTTTGTGCTGTTTATATCCCAAGCGAAGCAATCAGCTGTCGGATCCGTTCTTCGGATTGTTTAGGTGTCAAAATCAATAACTGATCGCCGCCGATCAGCCGGGTCTGACCACGCGGTGTCAGAATGGCGTCGTCTCTTATGACGGCGACGACCAACAAATCTTGTGGCATCTCAATCTCTTGAAGTGTTTTGCCGTCGATTCGACAAAACGAAGGGACACTGACTTCGACGATTTCAGCATTCGGATTCGCGACGGTCATGAATTGAATCAACGGTTCGATGTCGATCGTCGGTTTGGCGTCGAGCTTCATCAGCTTGACGATCCACGGTAAGGCCGTCCCTTGCAGAAGAGCGGATGTCATGACGGTAAAAAAGACGATGTTGAATAAGGGATAGGCATCCGGTAACCCACTGGATAACGGATAGGTCGCTAATATGATCGGAACGGCACCCCGTAGACCGGCTGCCGTGATGACACTTTGTTCGCGGAAATTGTACCGAAACGGCAACAACGACAACCAAACGGCGAGCGGCCGGGCGATGAGAATCAGCGTCAGGACGATGATTCCGGACACGACTAACATAGAGGGATCAAGTAACTGTTTCGGGAAAACGAGTAAACCAAGCATGATGAACATCCCGACCTCGGCTAAGTGAGACAGACTGCCACTGAAACGGACGAGGATGTCCCGGTAAATCAAATCGTGGTTGCTGAGCCAGATCCCGGTCACGTAGACCGCTAAAAACCCGCTGGCATGAAGACTCGTCGCGACACCGTAAGAGAGCAAGGCACCGCTGATCAAGAGTGTCGGGTACAGGGCCGACGATTGAAGTTGGATCCGGTTCATCAAGGTCGTCAACACCCAACCGATGAGGAGTCCGATCGCTAGTCCGAGTCCCATTTCATAAAACAAGGACAGAACGCCTTGGATCAGGGAAAAAGAAGCCGGGTCTAACGCAAATTCCGTGAAGAGGATCGTCAAGAAGACGGCCATCGGATCATTGGTTCCGGATTCCGCTTCGAGCGTATGTTTGACCTTCTGATCGATCGGTCGACCATTGAGTAAGGAAAAGACGGCGGCGGCATCGGTCGACCCGATCAACGCGCCGATCAACAAGGCGAAGGGCCAACTGAAGTCGAGGAGATAATGGGCGACCAGGGCGATGATTCCGGTCGTCACGAGAACCCCGACCGTCGCCAGCGACAAGGCGGCTGGGAGGACCGTCTTGAAATTCGGCCATTTCGTATTTAATCCCCCATCAAACAGGATGATGACGAGGGCGATCGTACCGAACAACCGGGCTTGTTCAAAGTCAGCAAAATCAATCAGACCGGTGACGTCGGTTCCGGCGAGCATACCGATGAACACAAACAGGATCAGTGTCGGAACATTGAGACGAACAGAAAATTTCGTCGTGACGATGGCAAGTAACAGTAAGATGCCGGCAAGTAACAGGACCGTCCCTTCGTTCACATGCACTCACTTCCTTCTTAGAAAGTTGTCTTTTTCTTAGTATACGTCATTGTTTTGCACCACTTCAGGAAAAAGAATTTGCCGGAATATGTGTACAAATCCGTAAAAAAAGGAAAACAGGTAGCATATGGTTTGATTGATCTAAAATGAGGAGGCACTTTACATGAATATTTGTGTGGTCACAGGAGCAAACTCCGGTATGGGGATGGTGACGATTCAAGCGCTACTGGAACGAGGGGACCGCGTCATCGCGACGGTCCGTTCGGAGAAAAAGGCGACTTTGCTTGTTCAATTATTACGGGAACATGCGGTCTCCCACACGAATCTTGAAATTGAAATCGTTCAACTGGACCAACTCGATTCCGTCCGGCGGTTCGCAGATTTGTTGTATGATCGGATCGGCCGGATTGACCGGCTGATCTTAAACGCAGGAATCATGGTTCCACCGTATCATGTGACACAGGACGGATTCGAATCGCAGTTCCAAGTCAATTATCTCAGTCACTTTTATTTGATTGAACGTCTGTTGCCTTTGATTGAACAAGGACATGACCCTCGCGTCATCTCGATTTCCTCGCTTGCGGGAGAAGGGGGCTTGATTCGGACGGACATCGAACTGGAAACAATCGCACATATCAAAAAAGAACAATACAATCCGATGCGGTCGTACCGGGAATCCAAACTGTTACAGATGGTCCACATGCGGGAGCTGGCCGAGCAATATGGAAATCGTGCGACATTCGTCAGTGTCCATCCAGGTATCGTCAATACAGACTTGTTCTACCGGGGAAAATACGGAAAAGTCTTGAAAACGGTCTTAAAACCCATTGCACAAGTCGGTTACTGGACGGGGAAACTGTATACGCCGGAATATGGTGCGAAGACCGCGCTGTATCTAGCGACGACGGATGATGCGTTAGAAAATGGGGGGTATTACGCCGACTCGGCACCGCGGCTCAGTAACCCGGTCGTAGAAGACGAAATCTATCGCAAACAGACCCGGGACCTGTCCAAACAGTGGGTTGGCTTGACGTAAACCAAAAAAATCTACCGACTCGTGGGAAGTCGGTAGATGAATGGTGTGCAGACTGGGGGTCTGATCACCCTTTGACTATACGATATGCAACTATACAATTTTAAAATATGAAAAAAATCACAAACTGTTGCGTTTTTGTGATTTTTTGGGTCGTTTTGTGCAAATCGGTTTTCTTCTTGTGTCACGTTCGTTAGGATGAAAGAGAATTTTCAATCACAGGAGGAAAACAATGATTCGACAAGCCACCGTAGAAGACGTCCCGCAGATTGCGGTGTTACTGAAAGAAAAGGCCGAATTGCTGAAGGAACGGGGAAGTCGGCAATGGTCCGCGTATCTTGAGGCGGATTTGCCGGCACTCGTGCAACGCGATTTAGCCGCCGGAAGACTGTTTGTATTTGAGCAGGACACGGCATTGATGGGTTCCGTTGCGTTATTACCTTCACTCGAATGGGATCAAACGTTATGGGATGATCGGGAAGGGTTATACATCCACCGGCTCGTCGTCCGAGATGCCGCCAAAGGACGTGGCGTCGGAAAACAACTGTTGCGACACGTCATGGCCGTGGCGACAGCAGAAGAGGAGCGGCTGCGCCTGGATTGTCTGGCGACAAACGAATTTTTGAATGCGTATTACGCTTCGTTTGGATTTACGGCAAAAGGAATCCGTGACGGTTTTTCGACATATGAGCATGAGCAGCTTGCTGTCGCGGATGAAAGGGTCATTTAGATAAGACAAGTGATAGATGCTTTGGTATGGTTAGAGAAAGAATTATTCGAGGAGTGATCAGATGCGACTTCAGATTGGTTTTATCGGTTTCGGAAAAAGTACGACCCGTTATCATCTGCCTTATGTCATGATCGAGGACACCTTTGACGTGACTTGGATCTATAACAGAAAATCAAAACCAGACTTAGAAACAACCTATGCCAAGAAACTTCCGGACGTTCAGTTCACGACGGATCTCGATCAGATGCTAAACGACCAAAATCTGCAAGTCGTCGTCATCAATACACCTCCGGCGACACATTTCAGCTATGCCCTGCGAGCGTTACAGCACGGAAAACATGTCCTTGTCGAAAAACCGTTCACGGTGACAGAACAGGAGACGATTCAATTGTTTGAAGAAGCGCATCAGCAGGGTGTGAAATTATTAGCGTACCAAAATCGCCGTTTTGATAGCGATTTCCAGGTCATCGAACAAGTCATCCGTTCGGGGAAGCTGGGTCGACTCGTCGAGGTCGTTTCCCATTTTGACCTCTACCGACCCGAAGTGGCTCCGGCGATCGCGCAAAAAGAAAATGGGGCACTGTATGGTCTTGGCGTGCACACGATTGATCAGATCGTCGCATTGTTCGGGAAACCGGAACGTGTCGCTTATGACATTCGAACGGTTCGCTTGGCAGGGAACCCAGACGATGCCTTTGCACTTGATTTTTATTACCCTGACCTGAAAGTCAGTGTCCGGACGAGTTACGTCGCTTTAGCCGGTGCACCACGTTGGATGGTCCACGGGACGAATGGAACGTTCATCAAGCAGCATATCGATCGGCAAGAACTTGATCTCAAAGCCAATTATTTCCCTGGAGAAGAAGGGTTTGGTGAAGACTCCGAAGATGATTACGGTCGTTTGTTGTACCATGATCGGCATGGTCACTTGCAGGATGTCCGCATTCCAAGTCCGGTCGGGGATTACGGTAAACTGTATCGTGCTTTTTACGACAGCATCGTAAACGATACCCCATTGCCCGTTTCGGAAGAAGAAACAAAACTGGTCGCTCATTTGATGGAACAAGGGTTTTCTCACCCGTCTCCGTTTATTTTGGAGATTAAAAAATGAATTTTTTTCGATATCAATATAATTACATCTCAGTAATCTGTCTATACAGAGCTGAGATTTTTTGTTATAAAGGAAAAGATATCACAATTTTTCAGAATTTTCTTATGAAGTATTGATTATTATTTCAAAAAGATGGGAAAAAATGTGTATACTAATAGAAATAAGGGGGTTCATCATGAAAAAAATCATTACGTCCTTCATCATCGCGGGTGTGTTGATCGGCTTATTCAGTCCATCACTCATCGCAGAAGCCGCCACGAAGTTGACGGTGACGACGGATGTCTTGCGTGTTCGTGAAAAACCATCGACGACAAGCAAGATTCTTGGAAACATCACGAAAGGTGCCGTCTACACGTCAAACGGAACGTCAGGCAGTTGGTATAAAATCACTTATAAATCAACAACCGGTTACATACACAAAGATTATGTCCGGACATCGACGACATCGAAATATACATCGACAGGAACGCGGTATACGACCGTCGGGACGCTGAACGTCAGAACCGGTCCAAGCACGACATCCAAAACGGTCACACAACTGAATAAAGGCATCAAAGTGGCTTCGTACGGAACAAGCGGCAGCTGGACACGTATTTTATACAACGGCAGCTACCGCTATGTATCGACACAGTATTTGACGAAAACCGCTCCAAGCAGTACGACGAAACAATTAAACGTGCCGTATTACAATCAGTACACATTGGGATATCCATCTGGTTGCGAGTTCGTTTCCTTGAAAATGGCACTCGAATACAAGAAACAAGCAGTCTCTGCCTCTTCTTTATATAACCAGATGCCAAAAAGCATGAAAAACGCGACTTACAAAAACGGAAAATATTACTGGGCAGATCCGGAAAAAATGTTCACGGGAAATCCTGCTGGAACACTGGATTACTACAAAAACTGGGGAATCTATCCAAAAGGAATCTTACCGTTGGCGAAAAAATATCGCAGTGGTGCAGCTGACATCTCCAAACAAGGCGTCAGCAAAATCGAAAGCGAAATCCGCAACGGGAACCCCGTCATCGTTTGGGCGACGGTTGATTTCAAAAACCCATACGGCTACTTCTCATGGATCAAGCCGGACGGTAAAACGTTTACCGGTTACCGGAACTACCACGTCATGTTAGTGACGGGTGTCTCGAGTAGTGCGTTTACTGTGTCGGATCCATACCGTGGCAAATACACGGTCAGCCGTTCACAATTTACATCGGTCTACAACACGACAGGACAATATGCATTATCCGTCCGTTGATCCATCAACAGGCGCAACCACCGGTGAAGCGGCATGCTTCACCGGTTTTTTTCATTGGACATCGACGTTACAGATTTTCCGAAAATGGGAATCAGTTAAAAATGGTGTAAAATAATGACAAGGTTTCAATTCCTTTTGAAAGGACCGGTGAGAAGATGGATGAAACACGTTTGGAACAGCTCGAACAAGAAGTCGAACGGTTAAAGGCGCGTCTCGATCAGTTGGAACAACGATCAGCAGCCGTCCCTGAACCCGCTTCTTCCGTCACCCGTCCGAAAGTCCGACCCGCGTTCGTTAAAAAAGGACGGTCGACGGCCGTTCAGCCAAAGCGGACGCGCGACGAGTGGGAGCAACTGTTGGCGACGGTCTGGTTACCACGGATTGGTGCGATTTTTGCTGCAATCGGAGCGATCTTTCTTTTTTCCTATGCATCACTCGCTGGATGGATCAGTCCCGCGGTCCGGGTCGGAAGCGGTCTCGTGATCGGCTTACTTGTCATGGCATTAGGTGAGTTTCAGTACGAGAAGAAACGGCGGGAGCTTGGAATCGGACTTGTCGCGACCGGAACGATCGTGTCGTTGTCGGCCTTGTTCGCCGGGATGGCACTGTATGCCTTTTATCCACCACTCCTGGCCTTTTTCCTCGAACTGATTGTCCTTGCCGTCGCCTATGGATTGATGCTGTGGATGCGTTCGAGCGCTTTATTGATCCTTGTATCGATTACGGGATTTTTATTACCTTTTCTGCAATTATCCGACGAACCGGATGTATTTTTATTTTTAGTCTATGAAGTCGTGTTGTTTACGGCCTTGTTCGTCGCGGTCGTGCGATTAAAGGCGGTTAAAGCCTATCCCTTTTCGGCGGGAATGTTGTTCCTTGCGTTGTTGTTTAGTTGCATCACCGTCAGCGTAGAAGTACGCCCGGTGCTCGACGAGGTCAGTTTAGTTTGTGCCGCACTTATCGCCTATCTCGGAACGGCCTATGTCGGGCGACGTCTCGCCCTTTCCAAAAATTATCCGAGTTGGCTTGCCGGACTATTCGTCCTGATCAGTCTGTATGTTGTCGAGTGGTCGTTCGTCTATGGTCTGTCGCTCGTATTTGCGGTTGTCGCGTATGTTGTCGCCAACGGGACGAAGGATGCCTGGCAAAACGGAGTGGGGCACCTTGCCCTCGTGTTTACGATTCATCAGCTTCCCGTTGCGGCAGACAGCCTGTCCGATCAATTCCGTTCCATCCTGTATGCCCTTGTCTTAATCGGACTCTGGTTCGTCAAACGTCAGCAAGTGCCATATCAACGATGGATCGGCATCGCCGTCTATCTTCTCTTTATTCTGAAGACACTGGCCGATTACGAAGTCGACCCATGGAATGGCCGATCGTATGCCGTGATGGTGTTTGGTCTTGCTTTGGCGACGGCGGGATTGGTTTATCTCCTCGTTCGGACGCATCAGGAGCACGAATGGACAAAGTATTGGAAAATCGTGTTGACTTGTGCAGCTGCAGGGGTTTTCATCACCTACACGTTAATCGTGATGGAACTGCCGTTTTATGCGAACCTCGATCAGACCGATCGAAGTACAACCTTGTCCGTCGCCTATATCCTGCTTGCATTTGTCCTGGTTGCGATTGGTCGCATCCGGACGTCTGCTGCCTGGCGTTTGTCCGGACTGTTGTTATTATCCGTCAGTGCGCTCAAACTGCTTTTGTTTGATTTATCGTTTTTGTCCTTGATTCAAAAAGCCTTTGTCTTCATCGGTTTTGGAATCGTCGCCTTCATCATTTCGCGAACCTACTTCAAGAAACGTCCATCTTGATGAGATCTAACTTCTTCGCCTCTGACCATGTCCGGTTTGTTGGCGAAGATTTTTTTATTGAAAAACATTGATAACGATTATCATTATCGACTATACTGTGTAATGAACTTACTTAATTATCAGGGGGAACTACTTGTGACACATAAAAAAACACTCGCCATCAGCCTATTATCCTTAACAGCGTTACTTGCTGCTTGTAACGAACAACCGACGAAGACGGCATCACCCGCGACAAAGACGGAGGCAGACCCGTTTGAGCAAGTCGTCGCCGATTACCGGACGTATGCGATCGCTGAACTCGATCAGTTCACGGAAAAAACAGAAGCGTTCACGACAGCGGTCAAAGACGGGGACCTCGAACAGGCAAAAGCACTGTATGCACCGGCACGGATGTATTATGAACGGGCGGAACCGATTGCAGAAGTATTCGGAGATCTTGATCCGAAAATCGATGCACGGGAAGGAGACGTCAAGGCATCGGAGTGGGGCGGGTACCACCGGATCGAACAAGGCCTGTTCGAAAAAGGGACAACAAAAGGATACGAAGCCTATGCCGACCAATTGATGAAAGATGTCCATCTCCTGCGAGCAAAAGTCGAGACGGTCGAGGTGACACCGGAACTGCTCGTCACGGGGGCAACCGACTTGCTGAACGAAGTGTCGACGTCAAAGGTCACGGGGGAAGAAGACCGGTATTCGCATACCGACTTGTATGACTTCGCAGCGAACGTCCAAGGGGCAGAAAAAATCTATCAATTGCTCAACCCGTCCTTAACGAAACAAGATGAAGCTCTCTCAGAGGAAATTGCTGCCCGTTTCAAGGATGTCAATGCCTTATTGGAAGCAAAAAAGAAGGGTGACGGGTATGTCCTTTATACCGAATTATCCAAAGCAGATGTCAAACAATTAAGTCAAGCCATCAACGAGCTAGCAGAACCACTCTCGAAGATGGGCATCGTATTGGAGGGATAAGGATGACTCGAACGGGTTTAGAGGAAGGTGTTACCCGGCGTGACGTTCTGAAAGTCGCTGGCTTAACAGGGATTGGCGCGGCGCTCTACGCAAGCGGGATCGAACGGTTTTTACCACGCGCCTTGACGGCACAAGCGACGGATCAAGTCCCCTTCTACGGAAAGTACCAGGCAGGGATCCTGACGCCTGTTCAGAATCATGTCCAGGTGGTGGCCTTTGATATCCAAACGACGCGGCGTGATGAACTGATCGATCTGTTGCAGCGTTGGACACGGGCCTGTGCCCGGCTGACGGCCGGATTGTCGCTTGGCGAGTCAGACAGCCGGTATGTCCCGCCGGAAGACACAGGAGAAGCAGACGGTCTCTCGGCGAGCCATCTGACCTTTACGTTTGGGTGCGGGATCAGTTTGTTTGCAGACAACCGGTTCGGAATCGCCCATAAACGGCCGGACGCTTTGCGTGAACTGCCCGTGTTTGATTTAGATCAACTCGATGAACGGTGGTCCGGCGGTGATTTGGTCGTGCAGATTTGTGCCGATGACCAACAAGTCGTCTTTCATGCGTTACGGAACTTGACCAGGATCGGTCGGGGGGTCGTCAAGATTCGCTGGACCCAATCCGGATTCCAACGTTCAAAAGCAGCGGATGCGACAGGTGGCACCCCACGAAATCTGTTTGGATTTAAGGACGGGACGGGAAATCCGGATCTGTCTCAAGCAACGGTTCGGGACAAACATTTGTTTTACCAGTGGCGGGATGGATCACCTTGGCTGACAAACGGCAGTTTTCTTGTCGTTCGCCGGATCCAGATGCATCTTGAAGTCTGGGACCGGACGATTTTAAAGGAACAGGAACGGACTTTCGGACGGGAACGGTCGTCTGGTGCACCGCTCGGCTCCAAAAAAGAGTTTGACTCCGTCACACCGAAACAACGTACGGCACACGGAGAAGCCCAACTGCCCAGTGATTCGCATACGGCGGTCGCCCATGGAACAGGCAAAGAACACCTGTTGCGGCGTTCCTATTCCTATCAGGCGGGCATCAATGAGACGACCGGCGCGCTGGATGCCGGTTTGTTATTTCTTTCGTTCCAACGCTCACCGGAACAGTTCAACACGATTCAGAAACGGCTTGCGACATCGGATCGATTGAACGAATACATCACACATCGTGGCAGTGCCTTGTTTGCCTGTTTCGGCGGGATTCAAAAAGGAGGGTATATCGGCGATGCGTTATTTGCTTAACTTTCTGATCGTGTTGCTCTGTTTAGCGGGTACGATGCCGTTTGTCCACGCGGATACGAAAACGGATGACTTGTATGTGTCGATCGGTCAGGCACTGGCTGCGGTCAATGCAAAAGACCGCTCCGCTCTTGATACGTCGATCGCGACGCTTGCGAAACAAGTCGAACAACTGGCTCCCTCTGCCGAAAAAAAGACAATCGAGCAACAACTGGCTCCTTTGCGGCAGGAACAGTCCTTTATGACTGCGGGACAAGCGTTGACAAAGGTGTCGACGGCAGTCCGGGCATTGGAAGAAACCGGACAACCAACAGCTGATCCGACAGCCGAGCAACGCCTGCGTGATTTGTTCAAATGGACGGAACGTTTACGCGAAGCGACGACCGAAACGGAACGGAATCAGCTTCAGTCGGAACTGCTTGCTGCCTGGACGGACCGTGAAGTCGTCGTCCGCGAAAAGAGTATCGGGCATTACGGACAAGTCGAAATGGGACTTTCCGCCATCCGGATTGCTTTAGCGCGCGAGACCGTTGAACAAACGGAACTGAATGGGGCCCTCGAGCAGTTCGATACGAGCATCCGCTCCTTTTTAAAAGGGGATCCGGTGAAAGCAACGAAAAAGACCGGACTGACGGAATTGACCGCATTGTTAGAACAAGCCGATCAAGAGCTCGGCGCACAGGACATCCCGGCGGCGAAACAGACGTTAACGACGTTCATCGAACGCTGGCCAAGCGGGGAAGGGGAAGTCCGGACGCGGAGTAGTGCGCTCTATTCGGCGATCGAAACGGACATCCCGGTGATCGTGTCACGCCTGAGTGAGGAGACGAGTGTCCCAGCTCAAAAACAACTGCGGCAGATCATCGCCTCCTTACAGGTGTTGGAGCAGAAAACGACCTATTCCTTTGTCGACGCGATGTTCGTCATGCTACGAGAAGGGCTGGAAGCATTACTGATCATCAGTGCCCTTGTCGCCTTTACGAGAAAAGCAAAGCTGAACGGAGAACGCTTGATTTGGAGCGGTGCCGTGTTTGGTTTACTGGCAAGCGGGGCACTCGCGATCATCATCCAACACTTCTTTTCGACGGCGTTTGCCGGCATCGGTCGTGAACAAATCGAAGGCTGGACGGGACTTGTCGCTGTCTTGATGATGCTGATCGTCGGTTCATGGTTACATTCGAAGGCGGTCGTCACTTCTCGTCAAAGCCAGCTGGCGACGAGTCTCGCAGGTCGGTCGTTGTTCGCCGTCAGCTTTTTGACGATTTTCCGCGAAGGGGCCGAGACGCTTCTGTTTTATGTCGGAATGGCGCCGGCGATGACAGCCGTTTCCCTGGCGAGTGGCATCCTCTTAGCCATCGGATTGATTGCCCTGGTTTCTGTCGCCGTGATTTATCTCGGGGTCCGCCTCCCGATCAATCGACTGTTCCTGGCGGCAACCTGCCTAATTTATATCATGGCCTTTAAAATCCTGGGGGCAAGCATACATGCCTTGCAATTGACGGGAATCGTCCCGATGCATGTCGTCACCTTCTTGCCGTCAGTTCCGTGGATCGGTTTTTATCCGACTTATGAGACGATGATCCCGCAGATCGGATTGTGTCTCATCATCGGTCTGACCGTCTTTTGGAAACGGCAGGCATCAACCCGGTTACGCAAGGCGGTCTGAACGGTTTTTCAGATTCATGTTTTATTCATTATGTTTCGGGAATAACTTTATATCGAGAGTAGACAGTTGGCTCGCATGAAGGAGAGGAAACAACATGATTGAAACACGAATCGTACGTAACATGACGGCCGTTGATGCCGAAGTGACGAGCTTGAAATCAAGCGGTTATTCGAATAAACAAATTTACATTTTTGCAAAAGACGAAGAGTTAGCGGAACGGATTGCGAATGACACCCAGACGCTTGCTTACCGCGTGACGAAAAAATCATTTTTTGAGACCTTGATGTCGACCGTCCGGAGTAACCGGAAAGACCGGATCGCCCAGTTATCGGAACTCGGGATGACAAAAGATGTCGCGGAAGATCTGGAAGAGGAAGTCCGTCATGGTCGCATCGTCATCGTCGGTTCGAAGTCGGACTTGCTCAACCCGGCATTCGCTGCCTCTTACGTGACGGATGAAGCAACGGATTACGGGGCGGGTGTTCCGAAGCTTGAAGAGGAAGAAACGACGACGACGCTTCCGGCGGATCAAAACGTGAAATTGAATAAAAAATGATTAAAAAAACCGGGGGATTAGACTGACCTAGCAATATGAGACACATATAAAACACCTTGATTAGGCTGCCAGTACACCGTATTTTTTCGGTGTCAGGTAGCCTAATTTTTCTTGGATTCGTTCTTCGTTATAGTAATTTAAGTAATTCATAACTCGTTCATAGACCTCGTGGTCTCT
>NZ_JACSMT010000027.1:0-34288 GCF_018618815.1 Exiguobacterium sp. s128
AGTTAAGCACTTGAACGCCGAAAGTAGTTGGGGGCTTCCCCCTGTGAGGATAGGACGTTGCCAGGCCATTGAAAGGACCGATCTGCATACAGCAGGTCGGTTTTTTTGTAGTTTAAATCAGGAAGGACTGTACGTATATGAAAGGTCGGATGCCGATTGTCGAAGCACTGTATGCTCATGTAAAAAGAAAAGCTACTTCTTGGCATGTTCCTGGTCATAAGAACGGAACATTACTAAAAGACTTACCTTCTTTTTTGGAATGGGATAAAACAGAGTTGAGTGGTTTAGATGATTTTCATCATCCCGAAGAAGCCATTTATGAGGCAAAACTTTTGTTACGTCAAATCTATGACGCCTCAGACAGCCATTTTCTGGTGAATGGATCGACTGTCGGGAATTGGGGGATGTTAGCGGCTGTTGCGAGTCGTGGCGATCGTATATATGTTCAGCGTAATTCACATAAATCTGTTTTTAATGCATTAGAATGGTTAGGTTTGTCACCTATTTTAATGGAGCCAGAATACCATCACACAACAGGAATCAGTGGTAATGTTTCACGTGAAACATTGGAAGAAGCATTAAAGCTTTATCCGGGGGGGACAGCGGTATTTTTGACGTCGCCGACCTATTATGGAGAGACCGCACAGATCAAAGAACTGGTTCAATTGACGAAGTCGCACAACTTACCCTTACTCGTTGACGAAGCACATGGGGCTCATTTTGGTGAAGCGTTTGGTATTTCTTCCGCATTTGAGTTAGGTGCAACAGCCGTCGTGCAGTCGGCACATAAAACGTTACCGGCGTTAACAATGGCTGCTTGGATCCATGAACGTTTCACGAATAACGAACGAAGAAAATTAAAGCATGCGCTCCAGGCTTTTCAAACCTCAAGTCCGTCCTATCTGCTGATGGCTTCGCTCGATTTTGCTCGTAATCACCGACAACAGTGGACAGGTCAACAGATGGCAGAAGTTCGTTTTAGTCATGAATTGTTTCATCAACAAATCAATCAACTTGATGGTTTAAAGGCGTTTACCTTTGAAGATTGGTCACGAATGATTCTATCCCACTCCAATCATTCCGGGAAAGAATTATTGGATGCTTTGGAGAAACAGGGACTTGATGCCGAATTTGCACTTGGCGATCATGTTGTTTGTATTTTGCCATTGCGAATCTTGCCAAAATTAGAACGTGAGGTTTGGATCATACAAATTAAAACAGCACTCGATACGATGAAAGCAAAAGGAATTCCAGATAAAAGGTATATCGGACAACCCATTATGGGTAAAATAAAAGTATCGTCACTGGCATGCCCACTCGATCAGTTGGAATGTTTTGAAGGAGTCGAACAATCTTTTGAAGAAGCAGTGGGTTCGATAGCACTGGAAACTATCATTCCCTATCCGCCGGGGGTTCCGCTAATCCTACGTGGAGAACGGGTGACGTTGGAACATATCACTCTGATTGAGCAGTATATAACCGCATCGATTCATCTACAAGGTGGAGAACTTCTACATGAAGGCAAATTGCGTGTGATACAGGAAGGAATTATGGAATGACAGGAACATTTATTACTGTCGAAGGTCCGGATGGTGCCGGAAAAACGACGCAATTACAATTACTTGCAGAACGGTTGACAGCCGAAGGATATGATATCGTGATGACACGTGAACCAGGTGGGACACGAATTGGAAATGAGATTCGCTCCTTGATTTTAAATCCTGCATTCAGTGAGATGGATGAGATGACTGAGATCTTGTTATATGCCGCCTCACGGGCGCAACATGTCAATGAATTGATTCGTCCGGCCTTGGCGGCAGGGAAGATCGTTTTATGTGATCGCTTCATCGATGCTTCGATTGCCTATCAAGGTTATGGGCTTGGTTATTCCATCGAACAAGTTCGGACAATCAATCATCAAGCCACAAATGGATTAGAACCCGATCGGACCTATCTGTTTGACTTGACGGTCACAGATTCCAAGCAACGGATGATGGAACGAGGAGCACTCGATCGAATCGAACAACGGGACGATTTGTTCCGCCAACGGGTGTATGAAGGTTTCATGACATTAGCAGAGCAGGAGCCGGAACGGATTCAGCTAGTCAATGCCAACCAATCAATCGAAGTCTTACAAAACAACTTATGTCAGGATCTACTGACTTATCTAGAGAAAAGGGAGAGATTATCATGAAAATGGTCATTACGATTGTTCAAGATAAAGATAGCTTACGTCTAGCAGAAGCACTGGTGGAAAATGATTTTCGAGCGACAAAACTAGCGACGACCGGTGGATTTCTAAAAGAAGGAAATACGACGTTCATGATTGGTGTTCAGAGCGAACGTTTAGACGACTTGATGCGGTTAATCAAAAAAAACTGCTCGAGCCGCGAACAGATGGTTTCACCGATCTCACCGATGGGTGGTCATGCCGATTCATATATTCCATATCCGGTTGAAGTTCAAGTCGGCGGGGCAACTGTCTTTGTCTTACCGATCGAAGGGTTCCATCAATTCTGATGCAGACATTCCATGAACTAGGACAAACACAATCCGTCATCGCGACGATTTTACAAAATTCACTACGTGCGAATCGGATTAATCATGCTTATATCTTTACTGGAGACTATGAGCCGCTTCTTTTGGAGGCGGCTCAGTTGTTCGCCAAAAGTCTGTTCTGTGAACATCGCGATCAAATCGAACCGTGTCAAACGTGTCGGAGTTGCCGCCGGATGGACAGTGGGAATCTCGTCGATTATTATCAAATCGAGCCAGACGGAGCGACCATTAAAAAAGAACAGATTCAGCAACTGATGCATGACCTCTCATTACGGGGGCTTGAGGGAGATCGACAAATCTATGTCGTGACACAAGCGCATAAGATGACACCACAAGCAGCAAATAGCTTATTGAAGTTTTTTGAAGAGCCGGGTGCTGGAAAAGTGGCAATTTTAATTACGAATCAACCCCAGCTTTTGTTACCAACGATTCGTTCGCGGGGGCAATTACTGAGTTTTCGTCCCGCAGATCGTTTGTTGATTGGTCAAGTCTTGTCTGAAAAAACAGGACGGGACAGCGAATTAACGCAACTGGCAGCACGTGTTTATCCTAAAATAGAAGATGCAGAGCAGGCATTAATCGAAGACTGGTTTGTAAATGCGCGAGGGACAGTGGTACAATTGATGGAGGAATTAGCGAATCGTCCGGCCGATTTACCTTTGTTTGTCCAGGAAAAATGGATCAGTCAATTCAAGAACCGGCAAGATGCTCGGATTGGTCTAGAACTTGTGACGTGTTTTTTTGAAGATGTTCTACATCTCAAACTAAATCCGTCATGGGAAATGATCACCTATGCGAACAGCCGACCATTACTGGAACAGATGGGTGGGAAAAGTCAGACGACGATCACACGGTGGCTACAAGCAGTACTCGCAGCCGTTAAACGGATCGAAGCAAATGTTAATCCTCAATTAACAGTTGAGCGTCTCATGTTTGACTTACAGAAAGGGTAGAGCGATATGCTAAAAGTAGTAGGCGTTCGCTTTAAAGAAGCGGGCAAAATTTATTATTTTGCACCTGGACAAGAGTCATTATCACGAGGACAGGCAGTCATCGTTGAGACGGTACGGGGCATTGAATATGGTGAAGTTGTCATTGCCGATAAACAAATGGACGAAGATGATGTGGTCTTGCCACTGAAAGCCATCCTTCGCGTCGCAGATGATAAAGATGCGATGATTGTCCGTGAAAATAAAATGGCGGCGTTTGATGCGCACGCTGTCTGTGTCGAAAAAATTCGGGAGCACAAACTCGATATGAAACTTGTCGATGTCGAATATACATTTGATCGAAATAAAGTCATCTTTTATTTCACAGCGGAAGGTCGTGTCGATTTCCGTGAACTCGTCAAAGATTTAGCGGCTGTCTTCCGGACACGAATTGAATTACGCCAGATTGGTGTACGCGATGAAGCGAAACTGCTTGGCGGAATCGGTCCGTGTGGTCGTGTGCTGTGTTGTTCTTCGTTTTTAGGAGAGTTTGAGCCGGTGTCAATCAAGATGGCGAAAGATCAGAACTTATCCTTGAATCCAACAAAAATTTCTGGTGTCTGCGGTCGTTTGATGTGTTGCTTAAAATACGAAAACGATACGTATGAAGAAATGCGACGGGATCTACCGGATTACGGAAAACGTCTGACCGTTCCTGAAGGGGAAGGACGGGTCGTTGGTCTGAACATCCTCGATCAAATCGTTCAAATCGAACTAAAAGACCGTTCCCGGGTCCTCACATATTCGATGGAAGAATTATTATCTGTCGGTGCCGTAAAACAAAAACGACCAAAAGAATGACGGGGTGCATACGCGTGGAGAGAGTCGATAAAAAAGAAATCATTACGCGTGTCGATGCGATCGAGCAACAGATTCATTTGCTGACGGAGCATCTGAGCGTGTTAAAGGATCAGCTTGCTTACATGATGGAGGAGAACCAACACCTGTATCTTGAGAATCACCACCTCCGCGAGAAGGTAGAGCGTGACGAACAACAACCGGTTACAGAAGAAGCACAGGCTGAAGCAGGCATCGGTGCGGGGTACGATAATCTAGGACGATTGTATCAAGAAGGATTCCATATTTGTAACCTGCATTATGGTCAAGTCCGTAAAGACGGAGACTGTCTGTTCTGCTTGTCCATGTTAACGAAACATTGAGAGGCTGACTTCCTAGGAGTCAGTCTTTTTTTCAGAAAGGAAGAACAAGATGACTGAATTATTACCGGATGAACGACTGGACCATCTGCTCGGAAAAGAAGGGCGGATCATCCAAAGTCCAACCGTGTTTTCCTATTCCCTCGATGCGGCGTTACTTTCCCAATTCGTCTGGGTTCCAATCAAACAAGGGCAGTTAGTCGACTTATGTGCCGGCAATGGCGCCATTCCTTTGTTTTTGTCATACCGAACGAAAGGGACGATCACAGGGCTTGAAATTCAACCTCGTCTGGCTGGGATGGCGCGACGGAGTATTCAGTTGAATGACAAACAAGATCAACTGAAGATGGTGGAAGGGGACGTCAAGGAAGCAGGAAAACTGCTCGGATATGGTCTTTATGACGTCGTCACCTGTAATCCGCCGTATTTTTTAGCGCACGCATCGTCTAATCGAAACCTAAGTGAACATTATACGATTGCGCGTCATGAAGTACTCTGTACGCTCGAAGACTGTATTCGATCAGCGGCAGATTTACTCAAACAAGGGGGCAAGACAGCTTTTGTCCATCGACCGGAACGTTTGCTCGATATCGTCACCTTGATGCGCCAGTACCGGATTGAACCAAAACGGATGCAATGGATTTATCCGAAACAAGGTAAGGAGGCCAACATGTTATTGATCGAAGGGATCAAGGATGCTAAACCAGGTCTAAAGGTGTTGCCTCCGTTCATCGTCTATGAACAAGATGATACGTACACGCTACAGATGCGGAAGCATCTCGATGTCTAATCATACGGTCTATATCGTCCGTTGCCAAGATGGTACGTTGTATACAGGATATACCGTCGATGTTACGAAACGTCTCGCGACGCATAACACGGGACAAGGAGCGAAGTACACCCGGGCACGGCTCCCTGTTGTTTTGATTTATACAGAAACGTGTGCTACGAAGTCGGAAGCCTTGAAGCGGGAATATGCGATTAAACAATTGACGCGCACGAAAAAGGAACAACTGATTCAAGAAGGGAGGTCGTCTCATGAAAGCGACCAGTAGTTTTAAAGGACAGACGAATGGTCTGTATATCGTTCCGACTCCGATCGGAAATTTAGAGGACATGACATACCGGGCCGTTCGTATTTTACAAGAATCCGATCTCGTCGCGGCAGAAGATACACGCCAGACGATAAAGTTGTTTAATCACTTTGAGATTGATACGAAACTCGTCAGCTATCACGAACACAATAAACAAGTCAGTGGAGCACGGCTACTGGCAGACTTACAAGCCGGAAAACAAGTTGCACTGGTCTCGGATGCCGGAATGCCAGGCATTTCTGATCCAGGAAGTGACTTGATCCGGGCTACGATTGAAGCGGATATCCCGGTCGTCGTCTTACCGGGCGCGAATGCAGCCTTGACGGCACTCGTCGCATCCGGTCTTGCGACAGAACGTTTTCTGTATTATGGTTTTTTACCACGGAAGAAAAAAGAGCGCCGCGAGGCCCTGGAAACAGTTCGCTATGAAAGTGGAACGCTAATCTTCTACGAAGCACCCCATCGCTTAAAAGAGATGTTAGGGGCGTTACGGGATGTATTAGGGGACCGCCAGCTGACGTTAGCCCGCGAACTGACGAAACGCTATGAAGAATACATTCGTGGTTCGGTCACGGAAGCACTGGACTGGGCCGGAGAAGACGTACGCGGTGAATTCGTCGTCATCGTCGAAGGATCAACGGAAGAACGTCCAAGCGACATCGAGCAAGAAGCGGATCCGTTGCAACAAATCGAACGGTACATCGAACAAGGCGAAAAACCGAATGCTGCCCTGAAACGAGTTGCCAAGGAGCGGGGACTCGATCGTCAGGAATTGTATCTACGTTATCATGAATCCTAAAAAAAAGAAGCGACTCCGCTTGGAATCGCTTCTTTTTACTTATTCGTTTCCTGCGTAATGACGATCGAGGAAATCTTTTAACTCAACGAGGACACGCTGTGCGCCATCTGGAGAGAGAATCAATTTACCGTCTGCCAATTTGAAGTTATCATCTGATACTTCACCGGTTACTTGGCAAGTCATGTTTGGTTTGTATTTTTTAAGAATGATCTGCTCGTTGTCGACATAAATCTCAAGAGCATCCTTCTCTGCGATTTGAAGTGTCCGACGAAGTTCGATTGGAATAACTACCCGGCCAAGCTCGTCTACTTTACGTACAATACCTGTTGATTTCATTTTGTTGTTCCTCCTCTGATGTCTAGGTTCTCTTTGTTTTTGGAAAATCGTCAAAATTCGACATCACTTCTATAGAATGTAGAATACTAAACTTTCCAAAAGTAGTCAACCAATCTGAATAGCTTGAAATCAAAATGTCATTTATTTCTCAAAAAAACCATATCTGAAACGATTTATTAATAGAATTTCCCTTTTTAAAGGAAATCAAACTATTGAGTGTGTTTTTTTGTAATTTGATGTCTGATGTCAAAAAATGTTTGGATTCGACAAAAAACGAGTTTCGACATGGGGGCTAGAACAGCGTATAATAATGGAATGAAATACAGAACGGAGGAATATCATGGCAAAAACATTTTATATCACAACACCGATTTATTATCCTAGCGCAAAGCTACATATCGGTCATGCCTACACGACGGTCGCGGGAGATGCGATGGCTCGTTACAAACGGCTTCAAGGTTTTGATGTTCGTTACTTGACGGGGACGGACGAGCACGGACAAAAAATTCAAGAAAAAGCTAAAGAAGCCGGTGTATCCGAGCAAACGTTCGTTGACGGAGTCGTCGAACAGATCAAAGTGTTATGGGATCGGCTCGATATTTCGTATGACGATTACATCCGGACAACAGAACCGCGCCATAAAGAAGTCGTCGAACGGGTATTTGAGACATTGCTCGAAAAAGGGGACATTTATCTCGGCGAATACGAAGGCTGGTATTCTGTTCCGGATGAAACGTATTATACGGAATCGCAGTTAGTGGATGGAAAAAGTCCTGACAGTGGTCACCCGGTCGAACTCGTTCGCGAAGAATGTTATTTCTTCCGGATCAGCCAATACGCGGATCGCCTAGTTGAGTACTATGAAGCGAACCCTTCGTTCATTTTACCAGAATCCCGGAAACATGAGATGATCAATAACTTCATTAAACCCGGTCTCCAAGACCTCGCCGTCTCGCGGACGACGTTTGATTGGGGTGTCAAGGTCCCATCGAACCCGAAACATGTCGTTTACGTTTGGGTTGACGCATTGACGAACTATATCTCGTCACTCGGCTACGGAACGGATGACCAAGGCAATTTCGACAAGTATTGGCCAGCCGACGTTCATCTGGTCGGGAAGGAAATCGTTCGTTTCCATACAATCGTTTGGCCGGCCCTGCTGATGGCGCTCGACTTACCACTTCCGAAACAAGTCTTCGCACACGGCTGGTTGCTAATGAAGGACGGAAAGATGTCGAAATCCAAAGGGAACGTCGTAGATCCGATTCCGATGATCGACCGGTACGGACTCGATGCGTTACGGTATTATTTGTTACGTGAAGTTCCATTCGGATCGGATGGTATGTTCACACCGGAAGCATTCGTCGAGCGAATGAATTTTGATCTCGCAAACGATTTAGGGAACTTACTGAACCGGACGATCGCGATGATCACAAAATATTTCGATGGCGTCATTCCGACGTATGCTGGAAACGTCACACCATTTGATGAGACATTGTCGACGCTAGCACAAGAAACGGTCGAGAAGGTCGAAGCATCGATGGAACACATGGAATTTTCAGTCGCCTTGTCGCATATCTGGCAACTGATCAGCCGAGCGAACAAGTATATCGATGAGACACAACCATGGGTACTCGCGAAAGATGAAACGAAAACAGCTGAACTCGCTTCATCGATGGTCCATTTAGTAGGGGCATTACGTCATGTTGCGATCATGCTCCAACCGTTCATGACACGGTCACCAAAAGAGATGTTCCGTCAGCTTGGACTCGAAGGACAACCGATGGACTGGACAGCACTTGAACAGTTCGCTGCAATCAACGAAGGAACAAAAGTCGGCGTCGCTCAACCGATCTTCCCGCGTCGTGACATGAAAGAGGAAGTCGAAGCCATCGTTGAAATGATGAAACAGGCGTCTGCTGCTCGTGTCGAAGAAGAGACAGTCGAAGAAGAAGTGGATGCTGACGTCCGCCCAGAAACGACGATTGATGTGTTTGATCAGATTGAACTACGGGTCGGTGAGGTCGTCACGGCTGAAAAAATCAAAAAGGCCAAAAAATTGCTGAAGCTAACCGTCGATATGGGCAAAGAAACACGTCAAATCGTGTCGGGGATTGCCGAATGGTATGAGCCGGAAGATTTAGTAGGGCGTAAAGTCATCGTTGTCGCCAACTTAAAACCGGTTACGTTACGTGGCGAATTGTCACAAGGTATGGTGCTAGCTGCTGAAAAATCAGGTAAGCTTGAACTAGCCACGGTACCATCGACGATGGCGAACGGGGCAAGTGTAAAATAATTCAGATGCCTGTGGACTTGATGTCACAGGCATTTTTTTGAAAAAAGGAGTCGAACTTTATGTTGATTGATACACACACACATTTGAATTCTGATCAGTTTGATGGAGATGTTGATGAGACGATTGAGCGGGCACGCGCCAATGGTGTTTCACCGATGATCGTCGTTGGATTTGACCACAAGACGATCGACCGGGCGATGGAGCTCGTCGAACACTATGATGATCTCTACGCAGTCATCGGATGGCATCCTGTTGATTCGATTGATTTTGATGACGCCGCTTATCAGAAAGTCGAACGTTTGATGGACCATCCGAAAGTCGTCGCATTAGGAGAAATCGGTCTTGACTATCACTGGGATACGTCACCGAAAGACGTTCAAGAAGAAGCGTTCCGAAAACAGATTCGCTTGGCAAAACAAAAAAATAAACCGATCGTCATCCATAACCGTGAAGCGACGGAGGATACACTTCGGATTTTGGAAGAAGAAGACGCAAAAGAAGTGGGAGGAATCCTTCACAGTTATAGTATGAGTGCAGAATTACTCCCCCGTTGTTTAGCGATGAACTTCTACATCTCGTTAGGCGGACCGGTGACATTTAAAAATGCGAAGACACCAAAACGTGTGGCGCAGGAAGTGCCACTTGATCGTTTGTTGGTCGAGACGGACTGTCCTTATCTGACACCCACACCGTACCGGGGAAAGCGTAATGAACCGGCGTATGTCCGATTCGTGGCAGAAGAGATCGCACAGCTGCGTGGTATGATGTATGCCGATATCGAACAAGCGACCACTGAAAACGCGAAGCGCGTCTTCCGGCTTCCATGATTCGATCGATAGCGTATATGACGATCGGCTGTACATTGCTTCTGATCGCAAGTGTATTGTATTTGGCGATGGACCACCCGCGTGACATCACGATCATGGTGGATGGTCGGGAAACGAAGATCGAGACGCTCGAGACGTCGGTCTATGGTGTCTTGAAGGAAGCCGGCATTTCAGTTCGGGCACAAGATGAAATCGAACCGGCACTCAGTGCGGATCTTCCGGACAATGAGTTGATTGTCATTCGTCCCGCAAAAGAAATCACATTGATCATGGGATATGGAGAAGCACAAACCATCCGGACGCAAGCACGCCGAGTCGATGATCTATTAAAAGAACGTGGGATCGAGCAGATGGAGACGGATGACATCTATCCGTCGAAGGATGCCGTCTTGACGACTGGAATGACGGTCCGATACCGTGAGGCGTTCCCACTTGAATTGATCGTAGAAGGAAAGGCTCGTTCACTGTATACGTATCAGACGACGGTACGTGAGCTCCTCGCGATGCAAGGGATCAAACTTCAACCGGAAGACAACGTCTCTCCGGGTCTTGATACGGTCGTCGTAAAGGACATGCTCGTCACGGTCAATACGACACGACGCGCCGTTCTGACGGAAGAACAATTGTTACCGTTTGAAGTCGAGACGATTGAAGACGAGACGTTACCGGCCGGTGAGCAATTGGTGACAAAAGCGGGGCGTCCCGGCATCCGGACACAAAAGTATCAGTTGACGCTCGCTGACGGACTGAGTAAAGAAAAGAAATTGATCACAAACAAAATCACGAGCCAGCCGGTCAAGCAAGTCGTCAAAGTCGGGACGAAGCCGGTCGCATCCGTCGAGGCAGTCGAAACGACACCGGCTCCGGTCTTTGATACTGAAAAAGCGACGGTACCTTTAGCGGAAGCACCTAAAGCAGCCACGGATCTAGACTTTAAAAAAGCGAAAACCCTGATGGTCGAGGCGACCGCTTATACGAACGATCCTGCTTCGAACGGGAGTCGGCTGTATGATGGACGCGCCTTGACGGCGACGGGGTATGACGTGACGGATACGATCACCTATCAAGGATTACCGATCATCGCCGTTGATCCAAAAGTCATTCCGCTCGGGACAAAAGTGTATGTCGAGGGGGTAGGTCTTGCGATTGCCCTCGATACCGGTGGTGCCATCAAAGGGAATAAAATCGATGTCCTCGTTGATGGAGAGACGACCGCTAAACAGTTTGGTCGAAAGACGATCCAAGTCTGGGTCATTCCTAACGAGACGACAGCGGAAGCGGGCAATTGACGCTTCCTTGTTTTTTTTATCAAAACAGGTACAATTACGGAAGTGTTTGAAGAAGGTGGAGAAGACATGATGCGGGAACGCTTAAAAGAAGTCATCGTCGTCGAAGGACGCGATGATACGACACGGTTACAAGAAGTATTCGATGTCGATACAATCGAAACAAACGGGTCTGCCGTCAACGAGCAGACGTTACAACGGATCGCAAAAGCGCTTGAACGTCGTGGTGTGATCGTCTTTACGGATCCTGATTTTCCAGGAGACCGGATTCGGGCACGGATCAACGAGCGGGTGCCGGGCTGCAAGCAAGCCTACCTGCCACGGGCCGATGCGAAAGACAAACGCGGGAAAATCGGAGTCGAACACGCTTCACCGAAAGCGATTGAACGGGCACTGGAAGCCGTCTACGAAACAGAAGAACACCATATCGCGGAAGTGACGCGGGAGATGATTCTTGCAGCCGATTTGATTGGTGGACCGGCCGCCTCAAAACGTCGGAAACGACTTGGACAGGTGCTTTCGATCGGAGAGCCAAATGCCAAACAATTGGTCAAACGGGTGGCATCGATCCGGATCACCAAACAAGAATGGGAAGACGCGTTGAAACAGATAGAGGAGGAACAAGATTGAAAGACATCGCTACATTGCACCGGACTAAGGAAATCCTGGCGAAACACGGATTTTCATTCAAAAAGTCCTTAGGGCAAAACTTTTTAATTGATTTAAACGTACTCGGTAACATCGTCGGCGCCGCCAACTTAACACCTGACAGTGGAGTGCTTGAGATTGGTCCCGGTATCGGTTCGTTGACGGAACAATCAGCGAAACAGGCGAAAAAGGTCGTCGCACTCGAAATCGATCAACGGTTATTACCGATTCTCGAAGATTCGCTCGCCCCGTATCCCCATGTCAAAGTCATCCACGGCGATGCGCTCGAGCTCGATCTTGAGACAATCGTCGATCAAGAGTTCACACAACAAGGCATTACCGATCTTGCCGTCGTCGCCAATCTTCCATATTATGTGACGACGCCAATCATCATGCGCATTCTTGAAGCGCGGACTCCATTCCGGACGCTCATCATGATGATTCAAAAAGAGGTGGCTGAACGGATTGGCGCGAAACCCGGGACAAAAGCCTATGGTTCGCTATCGATTGCGATTCAATACTATGCGGAGGCAGAAGTCTGCTTTACCGTCCCGAAACATGTGTTCATACCGGCACCGAACGTCGATTCAGCTGTCATTCGCCTGAATATCCGAAAAGAACCCGCCGTCAAGACGCTCGATGAGAAATTGTTCTTTGAAGTGACACGTGCGAGTTTCGCGCAACGCCGAAAAACGATTTTAAATAACTTGTCGAGTCATTTCGGAAAAGCAGAAAAAGAAGCGGTCGAAGCAGCGTTACATGAAGCGGGGATCGATCCCCGCCGCCGTGGTGAGACACTGAGCCTGCAGGAATTCGCACAGCTAGCCGACGCACTTTTACCGATTAAAAAACGTTGACGGTAGACAAAAGAACGGATATAATATTCGCTCTTTCTAATATTTAATTCATATGCTATAATAAATATTAGTGAGGTGAAGCGTATGCCAAAGACGTTGAACGAAATCAGACATGTGTTTGAAACACATGTTGGTGAAAGACTGACGCTAAAAGCAAGCGGCGGTCGTAAAAAGGTCGTAACCCGAATCGGAACGCTCGTTGAGACGTATCCATCGGTGTTTGTAGTCAAGCTAGACGCAGAGCGCCACAATGTCGAGCGAGTTTCTTATAGCTATGCCGACGTGTTAACAGACTCCGTACAAATCGAATTTGCGAATTCGTAAACTTACCTTCCGAAGCGGACAGAAATGTTCGCTTCTTTTTTTGTGCAAAGGTTGATACAATTCGTACAGGATACGTACTAGAGGAGGAACGGCACGATGACGATTATTGTAAAAGCTCCAGCAAAAATCAATTTAGTATTGGATGCGACGGCGAAACGTCCGGACGGTTATCATGATGTACATATGGTGATGACGACAGTTGATTTGGCAGACCGGTTGGAATTGACGGAATTACCTTCTGGTGAAATTCGGATGAATGCGCAACATGCGTATGTACCGAACGATGAACGGAATTTAGCGTATAAAGCGGCGGCGGTTTTAAAGGAACGGTTTAACATCCGAAGTGGAGTTGAAATCTATCTCGAAAAACATATTCCGGTCGCAGCCGGTCTGGCCGGCGGCTCAAGCGATGCGGCCGCGACGTTACGTGGCTTGAATGAGTTGTGGAAACTGGATTTGACGCTCGAACAGTTAGCAGAGATCGGGGCTGAAGTCGGATCGGATGTTCCGTTTTGTGTGATGGGCGGGACGGCGATCGCGACGGGACGCGGGGAACAGCTTGAAAAATTAGTATCCCCTCCACCCTGTTGGGTCGTCCTTGCGAAACCGACGATTGGTGTGTCGACGGCGGATGTCTATGGAGCCCTTGATCTGACGACAGCGGAGCGACCGGATGTCGAGGCGATGATCCAAGCCGTCAAGGCGCAGGATTTCAATGGCATCTGTGACGCACTCGGAAATGTGTTGGAATCGGTGACGTTACCGATGCATCCGGAAGTCGAACAGATCAAAGCGTTCATGACGAGTTGCGGGGCGGAAGGTGTTTTGATGAGCGGAAGTGGTCCTACTGTCTTTGCGCTGACGGAACACGAAAACCGAGCGCAACGTCTGTACAATGGCTTACGAGGTTTTTGTAATGAAGTCTACGTCGTTCGTCTTTTAGGGGAAAATCATTGATAAATTCCGTATGAAAATGATATATTCACTAGTGAATATTCGGAATTACGGAGAGGTGGAACGATTTAGATGAAAATTCGGAGAAGTGGTCGGTTGGTAGACATGACACGTTACCTGCTGGACCATCCGCATCATCTAGTCTCATTGACGATATTCGCGGAGCGTTACAAATCTGCGAAATCTTCGATCAGTGAAGATTTAGATATTGTCAGTGAAATGTTAGAGCATGAAGGCACAGGGCGACTCGTGACGGTCCCGGGAGCTGCCGGAGGGGTCATGTTCATTCCGACATGGAGTAGCGCAAAGGCGTTACCGTTCATCGATGAGTTATGTGAACGTGTAGCACGGCCGGATCGATTACTGCCAGGTGGGTATCTCTACTTAACAGACTTGCTCGGAGATCCACGAATGGTGAAACAGATGGGGCAAGTGTTCGCCTCTGTCTTCAGCCAGAAAAAGGTCGATGTCGTCATGACGATCGCGACAAAGGGAATTCCGTTAGCTTACGCCGTCGCCGAACAGTTAGGTGTGCCGTTTGTGATCGTCCGCTCGGATAGCCGGGTCACGGAAGGTTCGACCGTCAGCATCAACTATGTGTCCGGTTCATCAAAAGCAATTCGGACGATGGCGCTCGCACGACGCAGTTTGCCCCGTGGTGCCAATGTCTTACTGATCGATGATTTCATGAAGGCCGGCGGAACGATTCGCGGCATGATGAGCCTCCTCAGTGAGTTCGAAGCGAACGTAGCCGGAGTCGGTGTACTGATTGAAGCGGAAGGTGCCGAGAAAAAGATGGTCAATGAGTATGTCAGTCTGATGAAGCTTGCCGACGTCGATGTCGATCTTGGACAGATTCAAGTGAAGCGTGGGAACGTCGACCAGTATTTCACAGATGGTGACAATATCTAAATTTGACACACATTTTTTTTGTAACTATACTGTAATTATCAAACTTTTGGAAATTATGCGTAAAATGATTGGCAAAAGCTAAACCTTTGAATGTTTTAAGCCGTAAGTAGAAGTAGACAACGAAGAGTTGTGACAACGGTTATAAAAGGGGTGCGGACAAAATGAATGTCACCGACGTCAAGATTCGTCGCGTCGTAGCTGAGGGTCGAATGAAAGCACTGGCCTCGATTACGCTCGACCACGAATTCGTGGTACATGATTTACGCGTGATCGAAGGGAACAGCGGTCTTTTCGTCGCGATGCCGAGTAAACGAACACAGGAGGGCATCTTTCGTGATGTCGCCCATCCAATCAATGCATTAATGCGAAAAAAGGTCGAAGATTCAGTATTAGAAGCATATGCGGTACGCGAGGATCAGGACGAGACGTCAGAGCGTGAACTGACGGTGCTCGAAGTCACCGATCATTCGTAATTCAACGGACAGGTCCCTAGCGATGGGAGAACCTGTCTTTTTTTGCGTATTTTCGTGATTTCTGCTCTCCCCTGTGATTGATTCGTCGCGCCATTTTCGTTATAGTGGGAACGAGTGGACTATTTCAGAACGAAATCATCACTAATTTATATGGAGGAGCGACAAGGATGAATCATTTCGCGGTAATTCTAGCAGCGGGTAAAGGCACTCGGATGAAATCAAAGCTCTATAAAGTACTTCACCCAGTAGCTGGGAAGCCTATGGTACAACATGTCGTTGATCAATTGACGACACTCGGTGTCACACGTCAAGTCGTCATCGTCGGTCACGGTGCAGAGGCTGTCAAAGAAGTGCTCGGCACATCGGTGGAATATGCACTTCAAAGTGAGCAGCTTGGCACGGGTCATGCTGTTCAGATGGCGGAACCTGTACTGGGTCACGAAACGGGTTCGACTCTCGTCGTGTGTGGGGATACCCCACTCCTAACAAGTGCGACGTTAGAATCGTTGCTGCAACATCATGCCGAAACAGGCGCGAAAGTGACTGTTTTGACGGCACATGCCGATGATGCAACGGGCTACGGACGAATCGTCCGTGGTGAAGACGGAAACGTCTCGAAAATCGTTGAGCATAAGGATGCGAACGCAGAAGAACTTCTCATCAGAGAAATCAACACAGGCACGTACGTGTTTGATAATGAAATGCTTTTCGCAGCGCTAAAACAAGTCAAAAACGATAACGTCCAAGGTGAATTCTATTTACCCGACGTCATCGAAATCGCGAAAGCCGACGGCGAAACGATTGCCGCCTACGCAGCATCGACGTTCGAAGAGACGATTGGCGTCAATGATCGGGTAGCGCTTGCGCAAGCAGAAACATCGATGCGGAAACGGACAAACGAACATTGGATGCGTCAAGGTGTCACGTTCGTCGACCCTGCTTCAACGTACATCGGACCAGATGTGGTGATTGGTTCTGATACCGTCTTGTACCCGGGGACACAATTGCTTGGTAACACAACAGTTGGCTCGGAATGCATCATCGGACCGAACTCGGATATTCGCGATAGTACGATTGCAGATCACGCGGTTGTCCGTCAATCGGTTGTCACGGATAGTCAAATTGGACCAGCAGCACAAGTCGGTCCGTTTGCTCACCTACGCCAACAAGCGATCCTCGGTGCAAATACCCGTGTCGGCAACTTCGTTGAAGTGAAAAAATCAACGTTTGGAGAAGGTAGCAAATCTGCACACTTAAGTTATGTTGGCGACGCGACGATCGGCAAAAACGTCAACTTAGGGTGTGGTTCGATCACGGTCAACTATGATGGAACAAATAAGTTTGAAACGGTCATCGGAGACGACGCCTTCATCGGCTGTAACGTCAATTTGATCGCCCCTGTCACGGTCGGTAAAAATGCGCTTGTCGCAGCAGGATCGACCGTCACGGATGATGTTCCTGACAATGGTCTCGCGATCGCACGGGAGCGTCAGACGACCAAACCGGATTACCGTTAATTTTATTCGTTCATTACCTGTCGCTCTACTCGTCTAAACCAAACAAATGGAGGCCACCTAACCATGTCTACTGTCTTAGAACATGAAATTCGTATTTTCGCACTTAACTCGAACAAACCACTGGCAGAGGAAATCGCTAAAGTCATCGGGATTCCTGTCAGCGAAAGTTCAGTCAAACACTTCAGTGATGGCGAAATTTCAATGAACATCGAAGAAAGCGTCCGTGGTGATGATATCTACATCATCCAATCGACAAGCCAACCGGTCAACGAAAACTTGATGGAGCTCCTCATCATGATCGATGCGTTAAAACGAGCTTCTGCTCGGACGATCAACGTCGTCATTCCGTATTACGGGTATGCGCGTCAAGACCGTAAAGCGCGTTCGCGTGAGCCGATCACAGCGAAACTCGTCGCGAACTTGCTTGAAGTCGCAGGGGCGACACGCGTCGTGACAATGGATCTCCATGCTGCCCAAATCCAAGGTTTCTTCGATATTCCAGTAGATCAATTAATGGGTGTTCCCTTGCTTGCTTCTTACTTCGAGAAGAAGAATATCGACCCGAACGAACTTGTCATCGTTTCTCCGGATCATGGCGGTGTGACGCGGGCTCGTAAATTAGCAGAACAATTAAAAGCACCGATCGCGATCATCGACAAACGCCGTCCGAAACCAAACGTCGCGGAAGTCATGAACATCGTCGGGCAAGTTGATGGGAAAATCGCCATCATCATCGATGACATCATCGATACAGCCGGCACGATCACGCTTGCTGCCAACGCGTTGATTGAAAACGGAGCAAAACAAGTCTATGCCTGCTGTACGCACCCGGTTCTGTCAGGTCCAGCGATGGAGCGAATCGAAAACTCGGCAATCGAAGAGCTTGTTGTCTTAAACACAATCGATTTGACGAAACGTGAATGTGCAAGCAAAATCAAACAAATTTCAGTCGCACGGTTGCTTGCAGAAGCGATCATCCGTGTCCATGAACAAAAATCAATCAGCCCGCTCTTTAGCTGATTTTAAACAGATATGCACGCCAAGGTCCGGTTTTTAGAAATCGGACCCTTGTGCGTTGGTGTTTTTCATCATCCAGGCGAGATGTGATTTTGTCTGTGAACTTAAGGAGGTGACGGTATGAAATGTATCGTCGGTTTAGGAAATCCAGGGGCCAAATATGCCAATACCCGCCACAACATCGGATTTTTGGCGGTTGATGCCTTGGCAAAAGAACATGGTATAAAATTAACGGAGTCGAAGTTTAAAGCAGTCTTCGGAACGGGAATGATGAAAGGGGAACGGGTCCTTCTCGTCAAACCATTGACATATATGAACTTGTCCGGTGAAGCCGTGCGACCGTTACTCGACTTTTATAAAATCGCGGTCGAGGACGTACTGGTCATCTATGATGACCTGGATCTTCCGCTCGAGAAGATGCGTCTGCGTTCTAAAGGAAGTGCTGGTGGTCATAACGGGGTCAAATCATTGATTCAACATTTAGGGACACAAGACATCAAACGGCTGAAGTTAGGGGTCGGGCGTCCGCCGGCACCGATCCAAGTCATTGACTGGGTCTTGATGCCATTTGCAAAATCAGAACAGGTGACGTTGCAACATGTGTTGGCTGATTCTGTAAACATCGCAACGGATTTCATCGATACGCCATTTTTAGCGTTGATGAATCGTTATAACTGAACAAAACGCTTTGGATGTCCAAAGCGTTTTTGCTGTCGTCCTAGGAGGGGAAACAATGAAACAACTACAAAATCTGTTACTCGGCATTCCGGAGATCAAAACCGTCCGGGAACGTTTCCGTGACGGGGTCAATGCCCAACTAATCACGGGACTGATGAACAGCGGAAAAGCATTATTCATCGCCGGCATTTACCAAGAGACGAAAAAAAGATTCGTCATCGTGACCCACAACATGTTCCAGGCTCAAAAATTATATGATGATCTAATTGAACTCGTTCCCGAGCAGGACGTGATGTTGTATCCGGTCGATGAGACACTTGCTGCAGAATTATCGTACGGGGCAAGCCCGGAACTCCGGGCGACACGAATCGAGACACGGCAACGTCTACTGACGACGGACGATGGGATTTTAATCATTCCGCTCGTCGGACTCAGACGATATGTCCCGACCGCGGCTGATTTTTTAGGGCATACGCACCGGATTAAACCGGGGGATGTTTTGTCGATTCCGGATTTTATTCAGGAATTGGTGGATGCCGGGTACGAACGGGCAGCTACGGTTACGACACCGGGCGAATTTGCCGTCCGCGGGAGCATCATCGATCTGTATCCGTTGACAGTGGAACGTCCTTACCGGCTTGATTTATTTGATGAAGAAGTCGACTCCATCTATACGTTTGATGCAGAGACACAACGTTCGCTTGGTGTCGTTGCGGAAGCATTGGTGCCACCGGCAGCGGAACATTTTGCGACGAATGACGGATTGCGTGCAGCGGGTGAACAGTTGCGTGGTCTTTATGAAGCGACGAAGCAACGTGTGCAGAGCACGGAAGTGTTGGTTGCCTTAGAAGAAGGAATCGCTTACGATGTCGAATTGCTCGAAAACGGGGAACGTCCGAAACAACTTCCTAAATATGCGCCGTTACTGTACAAAACCACCTTGCTTGATGATATTCGGGATACTGTTTTGATCGTCGATGAGGTCGCCCGGATTGAAGAAGCGGCCGAAGTCCAGGATACAGAAGAAGCGGAATGGATGGCTTCATTGATTGAACGGGGACAAAGCATCAGTGACTATACGTTATCGGTCCCGATGATGAAAGTCTTCCAGCAACGTCAACTGTTGTATTTATCGTTACTCCCGACACGACGCAGTGGTGTGCCGGAGAGTGCCGCCATTCACTTCAGCATCAAACCAATTGCTCCGTTCCACGGACAGATGGAACGGTTGAAGCAAGAAGTCGATCGGTACGGCCGGGCGGACATGTGGATGGTCTTTTTAGCGAGTAATCGCGAACGGGCGGAGCGGATGCGGCAAACGTTATCCGATTATGGGGTCGAAGCCTCGTTGCATACGACGGAAGATGACATCAAACGAGGACATCCCTCGATTTTAATCGGAGGTATTCACGGCGGTTTCGAGATGACGAATGCCCGTCTTGTCGTCATCACGGAAGAAGAAGTCTTTAAGCAACCGGCACGCCGCCGGAAACAAACGACTAAGCTGACGAATGCCGAGCGTATCAAAAGTTACCAGGAATTGAAGACAGGCGATTACGTCGTCCATATTCATCATGGGATCGGCCGTTATCACGGCATCAAGACGATTGATGTCGCGGGCAATCACCAGGATTATCTCCATCTGATTTATGCCGGTGAAGACTCGTTGTACGTACCGGTCGACCAAATCGATTTGATCCAAAAGTATGTCGGCGCGGAAGGCAAGGAACCAAAGATTTATAAACTTGGCGGTATGGAGTGGAAGAAAGTCAAAGCGAAAGTCCAAAAATCGGTCGAAGACATCGCGGACGAGCTGATTAAACTCTATGCGGCACGTGAAGCGGCGGTCGGATTTGCATTTCCGGAAGACGATGATAGTACACAGGCCTTTGAAGCCTCGTTCCCGTATGAGGAAACCGTCGATCAGTTACGTTCGATCGAAGAAATCAAAAAAGATATGGAACGTCCACGCCCGATGGATCGTCTCTTATGCGGTGATGTCGGTTATGGGAAAACGGAAGTCGCGATTCGAGCTGCCTTTAAAGCCGTCATGGCAGGAAAACAAGTGGCGTTGCTTGTTCCGACGACTGTTCTTGCGCAGCAACACTATGAAACGATGCTCGAACGATTCAGCGACTGGCCGATCAACGTGTCCGTCATGAGTCGATTCCGTTCAGCGGCAGAGTTAAAAGCAACGAAAAAAGGCCTGAAGGAAGGGACGGTAGATGTCGTCGTCGGGACACATCGTGTCTTATCGAAAGATGTCCAGTTTGCGGATGTCGGGTTACTCATCATCGACGAAGAACAACGGTTTGGCGTCAAGCATAAAGAACGTTTAAAACAGTTGAAAACGAACGTCGACGTCCTGACATTGACGGCCACACCGATTCCACGGACGTTGCATATGTCGATGATCGGTATCCGTGATTTGTCAGTACTTGAGACACCGCCAGAAAATCGTTATCCGGTTCAGACCTATGTCATGGAGTATGACGGAATCGTCATGCGCGAAGCGTTAGAGCGTGAACTTGGACGTGGGGGACAAGCCTTTTTCCTTTATAACCGGGTCGAAGGAATCGAGCGGAAAGCAGAAGAAATTCGTGCTCTTGTTCCGGAAGCACGTGTCGTGACGGCTCATGGTCGCATGACGGAAAGTGAACTCGAAAGCCAATTGATCGCCTTTTTTGAAGGGGACGCCGATGTGTTGGTCAGTACGACGATCATCGAAACCGGAATCGATATTCCGAATGTCAACACACTCATCGTCAACGATGCCGATCAGATGGGTCTGTCCCAGCTGTATCAATTGCGAGGACGTGTCGGACGTTCGAGCCGGGTCGCGTATTCGTACTTCACGTATCGTCCGCAAAAACGATTAACGGAAGTTGCGGAAAGCCGCCTGCAGGCCATCAAGGAGTTTACGGAGCTCGGTAGCGGCTTTAAGATTGCGATGCGTGATTTATCGATTCGCGGGGCTGGAAACTTACTCGGATCCCAACAGTCAGGCTTCATCGACTCGGTTGGATTTGATCTCTATTCCCAGATGTTGTCGGAAGCGGTCGAAGAACGAAAAGAACGGATGAAAGGGAAACGGAAAATCCAAAAATTCGTCCCGGACTTCACGTTTAGTCTGGATGCGTATATCCCAAGTCATTACATGGCAGACTCTGAATTAAAAATCGAGTTTTATAAACGATTGAAGTACGTCGATACACCGGACAGTCTCGAAGCACTGGAATCCGAGATGTTAGAACGCTTCGGAGAATTCCCAAGCGAAGTCGCTCGATTGATCCAGTTGACGCGAATGCGGATTTTCGCTGAGCGGGCTCGCGTCGAACGTGTCAAACAGACGGATCCGAAAATCGAGATCGTCTTGTCCGAACAGACGACACAGACGCTTGACGTTGCGGATTTCGTCAAATGGACCGTCCCGATCGGTCGTGGTCTTGGTATGGGCCAAGAAGACGGGAAATTGGTGTTGACGCTCAATCGTGGCAAACAAACGCTTCAACAGACAACAGAGCAGGCGGAACGATTACTCGCTGAGATTGATCGTCGGATCATGCAATGAATCAACGGATGACGATTGCTCAGGGGGCAGCTCTCCTGGCCATCTCAAGTTATGTGTCTAAATTGCTGAGTTTTTTTTACCGGATTCCTTATCAGAACATGGCGGGAGATTTCGGATTATATGTGTATCAAACCGTTTATCCAGTGTTTGCGATTGCGGCAGCACTTGGCATTTATGCATTGCCCGTCGTCGTCGCCAAGCTGACGTTACATCACCCGGAAGAGAAACGGGAAGTCTTATGGTCCATCTTTTTTGTTTTGTTAGTCATGTCTTTTGTACTCGGTACACTCGGCTGGTGGGTCGCTCCGGAAGTGGCGTTATTATTCGGGGATGCCCAGCTCGTCCAACCGCTCCGGGCAGTGACGCTTACGTTTTACCTGCTGCCGGTCATCGCTGTTTTACGAGGGATGTTCCAAGCGGATCTTGAGATGCGTCCGACGGCTTTTTCGCAAATTACGGAAAATGCCGTTCGTGTCTGCCTGTTACTACTCGTGACCTACTACGGCGTTCAAATGGGCGCCAATCCGTATCAAGTCGGAGCAGCGGCGCACATGACGGCCCTTGGTGGAAGTATTGCATCATTGATTTTATTGGTCCGTTTCGCTAAAGGACGGATCGGTCGTCCCGTCGTCTCGAAACGACATATTCGACGTGTCGGACGTGTTTTGTTGACAAGTGGTCTAGCTGTTAGTATTGCCTCACTCGCGTTGTTGTTGATGCAATTGATTGATGGACTGACCTTCGTCAACTTACTTGGAGATTCGCTTGAAACGAAAGTCGAAAAAGGAATTTTTGATCGCGGGTATCCATTACTCCAGTTCGCCATCTTGTTTGCGACATCGATCAGTCTCGCCAGTGTCCCGACATTATTGATGGAATACAGGAAACGAAATGATGCAGCGACGAAACAGCACCTCGAGACGTTGTTACGGTCGGGTTTGTTGATTGCGGCAGCGGCAACGGTCGGTCTAGTCGGAGTCATGCGGCCACTGAACATCGCCTTGTATCAGGACGATAACGGGACGGTGGCACTCAGTTGGTTGGCTGCGACAGCATTCACGGCCTCCTTATCAATGATTATCGTCTCCTGTCTCCAATCGGTGGATGCGGAAAAATATGCGTTCGTCGGAGTCGTCGTCGGTCTATCAGTCAAGCTAGGGCTCAATATCACTTTAATTCCGGCATATGGCATGTTAGGTGCTGGAATGGCGACATTTGGTGGATTTGCCGTCATGGCGGCAGCTCAATTGGTGTTGCTCAATCGTAAGTTTGGCCGAGTGACAGCTGGACGTTCCTTTTATGTCCGGTTATCGAAAGCGGTTGTCCCGATGGCCGTGTTCTTGTATATCATCGAGCAACTGTTTCGTTTATCCGGCTGGGAAAGCCGGTTCGGAGCGATGCTTGAAGTAGGTATACTTGTACTTGGTGGAGCCGGTGTTTTCTGTGTCTTTGCATTACGGACCGGCGTCTTATCGGAACGGGAATGGGCGTTGTTGCCATTTGGAGAAAAACTATATCGTATTCATCAACGTAGGGGGATCATATGACACATCAGATTACAGTCGTCGGCCTAGGAGTCGGTGAACTGGAACAATTACCGTATGGAATCTATAAGTTATTAAAAGAGACGAAGCAACCGGTCTATTTACGGACGGCAGATCATCCTGTCGTTTCAGAACTGATGGCAGAGGGAATGAAATTTACATCGTTTGATTTCATTTATGAGAAGCATGACCAATTCGAGGGTGTGTACGGTGAGATTGTGGCAACGTTGCTCGAGCAAGCTGTGACAGAACCAATCATCTATGCCGTTCCGGGTCATCCACTCGTCGCCGAAAGTACCGTACAACAATTACTCGCACAGACAGAAAACATCAACATCGTTGGTGGTCAAAGTTTTCTCGACCCGATGTTTGCTGCGGTCGGTGTGGATCCGATTGAAGGATTTCAGTTGTTGGATGCGACTGCGTTTGAGATTGACGAAGCACAAATTCGACAGCATCTATTGATCGGGCAAGTGTACGATCAGTTGGTCGCGGGGGATTTAAAAGTCATGTTGATGGAACGTTATCCCGATGAACATGACGTGACACTAGTGACGGCAGCTGGGACGAGTCAGCAACAGGTCACGACGGTTCCGCTTTATGAACTCGATCACGTGACGACATTAAGTAACCTGACGACGGTCTATGTCCCGCCCGTCACGGATCAAACGATCTTGAACCGTGATTTTACGACGTTAAAACAAATCATCGCAAGGTTGCGTGGAGAAGGTGGCTGTCCGTGGGATCAAGAACAGACACACGAGTCGTTAAAAAAACATTTAATCGAAGAATCCTACGAATTACTGGAAGCAATCGACCTTCAGGACGATAACTTAATGATTGAAGAATTAGGCGATGTCCTCCTTCAGGTCATGCTTCATGCCCAAATCGGTCTGGATGAAGGGTATTTTGATGTGCGAGACGTCATCGGTAGCGTCAGCGACAAGATGATTCGCCGTCATCCGCATGTATTTGGAGATGTGACCGTCGACTCGACCGCAGACGTCGTCACTAACTGGCAGGACATCAAAGCGCAGGAAAAACCGGAACGGATCCATCTGTTAGATGGTGTCACAAAAGGGGCTCCCGCTTTAATGCGTGCAGAACAGATTCAAAAAAAGGTCGCGAAGGTCGGATTCGAATGGGATACCGTCGCTGGAGCACTCGATAAAGTGCGGGAAGAAATCCAGGAATTGCAGGAGGCACCGGCAGCAGAGCGTTTAGGGGAGTTGGGTGATATCCTATTTTCATTAACGCTTGTCGGGAAGTACATGGAGTTATCTGCTGAAGAAGCGTTGCAACAGACGAATGATAAGTTCATCCGCCGTTTCAGACGAATGGAACAATTGGCAGATCGTCCGTTGACGGAACTTTCGTTATCGGAACAAGACGCCTTATGGAATCAATCAAAGCAGGAGGAACAGTCATGAGACTTGATAAATTTTTAAAAGTATCCCGTTTGATCAAACGCCGTACACTTGCGAAAGAGGTCGCGGATCAAGGTCGCATTACAATCAACGGTCTTGTCGCTAAAGCGAGCAGTACAGTGTCAGTTGGAGACGAGATGACGATCCGGTTTGGAAATAAGATCGTCACCGTACAAATTGATAGCATTAAGGAACATGCCAAAAAAGAAGAAGCTTCAGATATGTATCAAATCATTCGTGAAGAAAAAGTGAATTCCGAAGAATCGATGTGATTTGGTTGAAAAAGGAAGTATACTAGAGAGTGTCAGAGATGACCACTCGGATAAGGAGGGATGATATGCCAGCACCGTTGGAATCAGGGCGTGATACACCGCCCAAGATCAAACCGCTCAATGACCGGAAAAAACAGTTAAGTCAAAATGCAATCGAAAACCGTTTACGTCTGAAGAGGCGCTTCTTAGTCTGTATGTCGATCTTTCTTATTGTCCTGTCCCTGATGGGGTGGTCATATATCGAAAAGAAACAATTGATTGCTGAACAGAAACAGTCGTTTCAGGTTGCGAATCAAGAACAGGCGAAAGCAGAAAAAGAAACAGCCCGTCTGAAAGAAGAAATTGAACGATTGAATGATAAGAAATATGTTGCGAACTTAGCGAGAAGTGAACTGCTGTACTCGAAAAAAGGCGAAACGATTTTCTATTTTTCACCGGAAGATTAAACGAAGCTTGCCGATTGATTGAAAAAATGTAGAATCACTCGTATAATAAGAAATGAATCAACTAAAAAGGAGCAATACAATTTATGTCGATTGAAGTAGGCAGCAAAGTACAAGGGAAAGTTACAGGCATCACCAATTTCGGCGCGTTCGTAGAATTACCGACGGGGAAGACAGGTCTTGTTCACATCAGTGAAGTAGCAGATTCTTACGTCAAGGATATCAATGATGTCTTGACAGTCGGACAAGAAATCACGGTTAAAGTGTTGAGTGTAGAGAACGACGGAAAGATCGGTCTTTCAATTAAGAAAGCCGTCGATCGCCCAGAAGGCGAACGTCCACGTCCTCCTGCTCGTCAGTTTGATCGCGGACCACGTCCAGCAGGTCAAGACCGTGGACCACGTCCTTTCGATAACAAAGGTCCACGTGGTGGAAGTGGCGGCGGTGGAAACCGTGGTGGCTTTAACAAAGGTGGCCGTGGCGCACCAGCTCCACGTAAAGAGCAAACGTTCGATACGTTGATGACTAGTTTCCTCAAAGATAGTGAAGATCGTCTTGCTACATTGAAACGTCAAACGGATTCAAAACGTGGCGGACGTGGTGCTAAACGTCAATAACTTGCTGACCTGTTCTTTATAAGAATAGAGATGGAATGACGCTGTTCATTCCATCTTTTATTTTTTTGAAATTATTTTTACAAAAAGCGTTGACAATCATTTGACTCCCAAGTATTATAGAAAATGTGCTTAAGACGCACGCGTTCAAAATATGGCGGTGTAGCTCAGCTGGCTAGAGCGTACGGTTCATACCCGTGAGGTCGTGGGTTCGACTCCCTCCGCCGCTACCATATTTTTTTGGCCCGTTGGTCAAGCGGTTAAGACACCGCCCTTTCACGGCGGTATCACGGGTTCGATTCCCGTACGGGTCATTCTGTAAAAAAGCTATCTCTATTTATATAGAGGTAGCTTTTTTCGTTTCAATCATCAAATGAAGGAGGTCAAGATATGCGATTAGACGTGAATCTTCCAAAGGAACCCTTACTCGTCGCGGTCTCGGGTGGCTGTGATTCAATGGTGTTAGCGCATGTTTTACATGAGGCAGATTACGATATTTTGATTGTCCATGTCCATCACGGTCTTCGGAAAGAATCAGATCAGGAAGCGGAGGCGATCCGCAACTTTGCCGCAGCACGTCAAATTGAGTTCCGGATGACGCGTCTCGATTGGGAAGGGGAGACACCAAGTCAAGCAGCATGCCGAAACAGACGGTATACGTTTTTTCGACAGGTCATGGCAGAAACCGGACGGCACCATTTGGTTCTAGCCCACCACCGAGACGATCAATTGGAGACGCTGTTGATTCAATTGATTCGCGGGGAAGCACATATCGACGGAATCCCGCTCCTCCGGCCGTTTGCGAATGGTCAGATGCATCGTCCGTTATTGGCATATACGAAACAACAACTGTATGACTATGCGAAGGAACAACGCATTCAGTGGTCTGAAGATGCGACAAATGCTGAAACAAAGTACCTTCGAAACCAGATGCGGCATCAGGTGTTGCCACTCTTGGCGGAATTACGCCCCGGTTATGAGGAAGCGACGGCGCGCGCGGCGATGGTGCGGGATGAACAACAACAAGAACATCTGACATATGTCGCAGAACTCGTCAAGTCGCAGATGACAGAACGGGGACTTCCCCTCGAAGTCGTTCAGCGACTTCCTTCCGACTTCAAACGGTTCGTCTTACGTGTTCTGTTACCTGGCAGCGAACTCTCCTCAAATGATTACAATCGATTTTTGACATGGTTACGAGTAGATATGCCGTCCGGTGAAGTGTATTATGGAAACTGGAGGATACAGCGCACATATGGATTTTTGACATGTGACCGCTGTCCTGTGAGAAACTTTGCATCTGAACCACTTGAAATCGGTCCTGATTTGGGTACCTATCACTATGGTGACCATCGGATTAGGTTTTTCCGTGCCTCAGCAGGGATTCCTGTCGGGGCAATCCGTTTCCCGTTAACGATTCGACGACCGTTACCGGGGGACCGGATTCAACTGGCCATCGGGACAAAAAAAGTCAGTCGAATTCTTATTGATGCCAAGGTACCGCGGGCATTGCGGACAGAAATTCCGGTCGTCGTCGATGCAACAGGTCAAGTTCTGGCAGTCATCGGACATCGAATTGCAATATTCGGGTCATTTGAACTCCTCGCACAATCGTGTTTAATGATAGAATGGTAATGTAGTGTTTAAAATGGAGGAGGAATACCTAGCATGACCTTAATGAATGATATGGAAAAAGTACTGATTTCGGAAGAAGAGATCCAACATAAAGTCGGTGAACTCGCGGGTGAACTGACAGCGGATTATGGAGATCGTTTCCCACTACTCGTATGTGTGCTCAAAGGGGCAATGCCATTCATGTCTGATCTTGTCAAAAAGATGGATATGCATTTAGAAATGGACTTCATGGATGTCTCGACGTATCACGGCGGGACGACATCGACGGGAGAAGTTAAGATTGAGAAGGATTTAAACACGTCAGTAGAAGGACGTGACATCCTGATTGTCGAAGATATCATCGACAGTGGATTAACATTAGGCTATCTCGTGGATCTCTTTAAATATCGGAAAGCAAAGTCAGTCAAAATCGTGACATTGCTCGATAAACCAAGTGGTCGTAAAAACGATTTACACGCCGATTATAGCGGTTTTGTCATTCCACATGAGTTCGTTGTCGGTTATGGTCTTGACTATGAAGAAAAATATCGTAACCTTCCTTATGTTGGTGTATTGAAACCAGCAGTCTACGGCGGCTAATTATTTTTAATCTTGACTGTCACATGATAAGATGAAACCAATTACAAAGCGCGCTTTGCCGCGTTAGGATTCGTATCGATTGAGTAAGTTCAATCAGTTGGTGCGGAGAGGAGGCCTACGATGAACCGAGCAGTGAAGAATACCCTCGTGTTTGGGGTCATTTTTCTAGCTTTGATCTTGTTTCTGCAATACTTGCAGAGTCCAGTGAACAAAAGCAAAGAAATCAATTACACACAGTTTGTCGAGTCAGTTGAAAAAGGTGATGTCAAGACGGCGACGTTCCAGTATGAGGGACAGACGTATAACGTCACAGGTGAATTACGTGAAAAGGATACGACATATGAAACCGTCGTACCGGCTGTCGATACAGAACTGACGGATTTGTATACGCAATTGCGTAGCCAAAACGTCAAGTTGGACTTTAAGGCAGCAGAAACAAATGGCGGTTGGATCGCGTTACTGACGACCATCGTTCCATTCATCATCATCTTCATCCTGTTCTTCTTCTTGATTAATCAAGCACAAGGCGGCGGCGGCGGTGGTCGCGTCATGAACTTCGGAAAATCGAAGGCGCGCCTGTACGATACAGAAAAGAAAAAGATTACGTTTGACGATGTCGCAGGAGCAGATGAGGAAAAACAAGAACTCGTTGAGGTTGTTGAATTCTTGAAAGATCCTCGTAAGTTTGCCCGTCTCGGTGCCCGTATTCCAAAAGGTGTCCTCCTTGTAGGTCCTCCAGGTACAGGTAAAACATTGTTAGCCCGTGCGGCAGCGGGTGAAGCCGGCGTCCCATTCTTCTCGATTTCAGGTTCTGACTTCGTTGAGATGTTTGTAGGGGTTGGGGCATCACGTGTACGTGACTTGTTCGAAAATGCGAAAAAGAATGCACCATGTATCATCTTCATCGATGAGATCGATGCAGTCGGTCGTCAACGTGGAGCTGGTCTTGGCGGCGGACATGATGAGCGGGAACAAACATTGAACCAACTTCTTGTTGAGATGGATGGATTCAGTGAAAACGAAGGTATCATCATGATCGCAGCAACGAACCGTGCCGATATCCTGGACCCTGCTTTACTTCGTCCAGGCCGTTTTGACCGTCAAATCACGGTCGAGCGTCCAGATGTCGTCGGACGTGAAGCGGTTCTGAAAGTACACGCACGCAATAAACCACTTGATGCAACGGTTGATTTAAAAGCCATCGCACAACGTACACCAGGTTTCTCTGGTGCCGATCTTGAAAACCTGTTGAACGAAGCAGCACTTATTGCAGCGCGTACCGACCGTGACAAGATCTCAATCGTCGATCTCGAAGAAGCGATCGACCGTGTCATCGCTGGGCCGGCGAAGAAGAGTCGGATCATCTCACCAAAAGAGAAAAAGATTGTCGCGTGGCATGAAGCGGGTCATACGATCATCGGTGTCACACTCGATGATGCGGATGAAGTGCATAAAGTTACGATCGTTCCTCGTGGAAATGCGGGCGGCTACGTCATCATGCTTCCGAAAGAAGATCGTTACTTCATGACGAAACCAGAACTTGAAGATAAGATCACTGGATTACTTGGTGGTCGTGTCGCGGAAGATATCGTCTTTGGTGAAGCATCGACTGGAGCGAGTAATGACTTCCAACGTGCAACAGGATTAGCACGGAAGATGGTCATGGAGTTCGGGATGAGTGAAAAACTCGGACCCCTTCAGTTTGGTTCCGGTCAAAGCGGAAACGTCTTCTTAGGACGTGACTTCCAAAACGAACAGAACTATTCTGATGCGATTGCCCATGAAATCGATATGGAAATTCAAGCGATCATCAACAAGTGTTACCAAAAAGCGAAAACGATCCTAACGGAAAAACGCGATCAGCTTGATTTGATTGCGACGACGTTACTTGAAGTGGAAACACTTGACCAGAAACAAATTCACCATCTCTTGGAGACGGGCGAATACAAGAAAAACCAACCTGAAGTGATCGCAGAACCAAAAGTGGACGAGAAAACGCCGGAATCGACGACACCTGTCATCGATCAACCGACAGAATCTCCGACGCAACGTGGCTCTGTCATCGAAGAAGGGGAAAATGTCGATACGGAAAAACCAGATCAACCACGTCGGGATGATCAAATTTAAGTACGTATGGACTAAAAGAGACTAGACGGTGTCTAGCGAACAAAGAAGGTCAGTATTCCAAATGGGATGCTGACCTTTTCTGTTCTGTTTGACAAGGCGCACTTCAATAGGTGAAGCCAGACGTGCGTGGTATAATCACAACGTATGCAACAGCTATCGTCAGAGAAAAGTGGGGAATCAGATGATTTTAGTAATTGATGTGGGAAATACGAATATCGTGCTTGGCGTCTATGATGAACAGACACTTGTTCAGCATTGGCGGATCGCGACGGATCGTACACGGACAACGGACGAGTACGGGATGTTGGTCAAAGCTCTGTTTCGGGATGCAGACTTAAACGTGGAAGACATTGAGGGAATCGTGTTATCATCTGTCGTACCCCCTGTCGTGTTTCCGCTCGAAAACATGTGCGTCCGTTACTTCAACCGACGTCCATTTGTGATTGGACCGGGAATCAAGACGGGACTCGATTTGAAAGTCGACAATCCAAGAGAGGTCGGGGCGGATCGAATCGTCAATGCGGTCGCTGCGACAGTCAAATACGATGGTCCTTTGATCATTGTTGATTTTGGAACGGCCACGACCTATTGTTATATCGATTCACAAAAACGCTATTACGGTGGGATCATCTCACCGGGTGTCATGGTATCGACCGAGGCACTGTATAACAAAGCAGCGAAATTACCACGAATCGAGATTGCGAAACCGCAGTCAGCGATTGGTCGCAATACGGTCCATGCGATGCAATCCGGAACCTATTTCGGATACGTCGCGCAAGTCGATGGACTCGTTCATCGGATGAAAGAAGAAATGGGTGAAGCTACTGTCATTGCGACAGGAGGACTTGCCCGATTAATCAGTGAGGAATCCGCGACGATCAAAATCGTTGATCCATTTTTGACGCTTGACGGGTTGCGGATTATCTACGACCGAAATAAGTGAGGGAAAAATAATGAAACGTGAAGAATTATTAGCACAATTAAAAGATGATTATTTAGTAAGAGCCTTAGGTTTTAATGGGGAAGTCCGCGCCTTTTCCATCCGTTCGACAAAAACGGTTTATGAAGCACAACTGCGTCACCAGACGACACCCGTTGTGACAGCAGCGCTTGGTCGGACATTGACGATCGGGGCGATGATGGGAACGATGCAAAAAGGAGACACACGTGTGACGCTGAAAGTCGAAGGGGACGGACCAATCGGTAAAATCATCGTCGATGCCGATGCAAAAGGACAAGTCCGAGGCTACGTCACCCACCCGCGTGTTGAGATGGATACGTATGTCAATGGCGATGGTCTGACGAAACTGAAAGTCGGCGACGCCGTTGGTCGTGGAAATATCTCGGTCATCAAAGACTTAGGTCTCCGGGACTTCGTCGGCGGACAGTCGCCGATCCAAACAGGTGAGATCAGTGAAGACTTCACATACTATTTTGCTGTTTCAGAGCAAAGTCCATCCGTCGTTGGTGCCGGTGTCCTCGTCTATCCAGAAGATGAGTCTGTCATCGCAGCAGGCGGCTTGATCGTCCAATTGATGCCAGATGCGTCAGAAGAAACGATTGCGGCACTCGAGCAACGAATCGCTGCGTTAAAACCGATTTCGATTCTGGTCGGAGAAGAAAAAACGCCGGAAGAGATGTTAGGTCTTGTCTTAGGGGATTCGTTTGAAGTCCTCGATACGATTCCAGTTGCCTTTAAATGTACGTGTGAGCGTGAAAAATTAGCGACAGCGATCGTCGCGCTCGGACCGGACGAGATTCAAGCGATGATTGATGAAGATGGTGGCGCAGAAGCTGTTTGTCATTTTTGTTCAGAACATTATCAGTATGGTGTCGAAGAATTACAATCACTTCGCGAAAAATCACTCGAAAGAGCATAAGAGGGTCTGAAAATGGGAACTGTAAACTCTAAGTACTTGTGGATGTTGATTTTCATTTTGTTATTGACGAACTTTTTGACAGGTGCTTACGCGTTCATGGGTGAATTGCCAAAAGTTGACTCACCGAAGATTGTCCAGGACAGTATCGGTGGACCGCTCGAAGAGGTCGTCGCGCAAGTCGGTGATCAAGAAATCACACGGGCGGATGTCTATCAAGTCATGCGAAATGAGCATGAGCAGGAAACGATTGACCGTTTGATTGCGGAAGCAGTCGAAAAACAATCAAAAAACGGATCAAAGCCGACGGTAGAGCGCTTTGATTGACAATTTTCATCCAGTCCATCGATAATTGATCTATCGGATTACTTGGAATTGAAGTTTTTCATTATGAGGAGGAATGGTCATGCGCATTGCGAATTCAGTATTGGATTTAGTCGGCCGCACGCCGATCGTTAAATTGAATCATTTGACAGGACCGGAAGATGCGGACGTGTATTTGAAACTGGAATATATGAATCCAGGTTCAAGCGTCAAGGACCGAATCGCCTTAGCGATGATCGAAACGGCTGAGTCGGCAGGGCATCTGAAAACAGGAGATACGATCATTGAGCCCACGAGTGGAAACACCGGAATTGGACTCGCGATGGTCGCTGCTGCAAAAGGGTACCGCTCGATTCTTGTCATGCCGGAAACGATGAGCATGGAACGTCGAACTCTTCTTCGTGCGTACGGTGCGGAGTTGATTTTAACACCAGGCCCGGAAGGAATGAAGGGTGCGATTGCTCGGGCAACGGCAGAAGCCGAAGAACACGGTTATTTCATGCCGCAACAGTTCAACAACGAAGCGAATCCGGTCGTCCATGAACAAACGACAGGCCCTGAAATCGTCGAGGCGTTTGAAGGATTGACGCTTGATGCGTTCATCGCTGGAATTGGAACGGGCGGAACGATTACTGGTGCTGGAAAAGTGTTACGTCATGCTTTCCCTGGAATTGAAATCATTGCCGTTGAACCAACGGATTCCCCTGTACTTTCGGGTGGGAAACCGGGTCCGCACAAGTTACAAGGAATCGGAGCTGGATTCGTCCCATCGATTCTTGATACGAAGATCTACGATGGCGTCGAGCAAGTGACGACGGAAGAAGCGTTTGATCATGCGCGCCGTGCCGCTAAAACGAACGGGATTCTCGGTGGGATTTCTTCTGGAGCGGCGATCGCGGCTGCCTTGAAGACCGCCGCACGTCTGGGAAAAGGAAAAACTGTTCTGGCGATCATCCCGTCGAACGGAGAACGTTACCTCAGTACACCGCTGTATCAAGTGGAAGAAGAAGCAGACAGTTCAAAATTATAATCTTTTCAGTCAAGGGGTTCATTCCGATTTTATGGAATGGGCTAACCTAAAATTTTGAGACAATATAAAACACCTTCGGAGTGGTACACTTTTAAAAAGTACTAACATCGGAGGTGTTTTTG
>NZ_JACSMT010000028.1:0-32450 GCF_018618815.1 Exiguobacterium sp. s128
TTTTCCGCTAATCATCCGAATGAAACGCATCAGGAATAAAAAATGAGAGCTTTCTCAACTCATCTTTTGGCTAAGTTGACATCTATGGGGTTTAACGTCGGCTCGGAATATCTGGGGGAAGATGAACAGTTCGGTTACTGGCGTGATACCCATCTCCGGGTCCTCGGCCCCGTCGTCGAGGAACTCGAGTTTCACTTCGAACAGGACTGGGACGCGGCGAGCCGAGAACGGACCGATTGGTCAACGGCACCGATTCCGCCGTTAGCCGATTCGCAAGAGCGTGTCCCGGCTCAAATCGTGACGTCCGGTCCGACCTCGGAAACGGAATACCTGAAAAACATGCTGATTCAAATGATTCATACTGCGGAAAAATCGATTTATATCCAGTCGCCCTATTTTATTCCGGACGCCAGTTTCATGGATGCCTGCCGGATTGCGTTAGCGTCCGGCGTCTCCCTGAAAATCATGATTCCGAACCAACCGGATCATCCGTTTGTCTACTGGGCGACCTATGCCGCGGTCGGTGAACTGATCCAGCACGGCGCGGAAGTCTACACGTACGAGATCGGCTTCATGCATGCGAAAACGATTGTCGTCGATGGAAAAATCGCCTCTGTCGGAACGACGAACATCGATGCCCGGAGCTTCCGGTTGAACTTCGAGATGAATGCGATTTTGTATGATGCAGCGATCGCCGAAGAACTGGAGCTGCTCTTTTTGTCCGACGTTGCCGACAGTGCCTTGCTGACCCGGGAAAAATATGCTGCCCGTCCGCGGATGATCCGCTTTAAGGAGAGTATCTCGCGGCTTTTGTCACCAATTTTGTAAAACTTGCTCGGTTATGAATTGAAAAACTTCACTCGAAAGGAGAACTTGTAAAAATAGTAAAAATTATGAAATAATACTTTTGAACTTATTTTATTTCTTGGCTATTTAGCAACGAAAAGGAGAGTGGATATGGGGATTTTGCTGATTGTAACAGTAGCGTTTTTGCCGATTTTTTATAACATGCACAAACGCTTGCGGATTTTAGAAGACAAACTTCGCGAATATGAGCGGTAAAGGGTCAAATGAATTTCACTCATTAATTAACTCATTTATCGCTAAATATACTCATTTTGATTGATTTTGAATATGTTTAAACGTTTTAAATCCATATTAATTAGTTCATTTTTTAATAAACATACTCATTTTGTCCTAAAATGAGTATGTTTATTCTTTTTGAACACGTTTAAATACGTTATAGTTTAATTAAACATACTCATTTTTCTAATAAATGAACATGTTTAGCTATCAATGAGTCTATTAATGAAAGAGGCGCTACATGTGAGAAACTATACGTATAGTTATTTAAATACCATTGCACTACCGATGGAAACAGTCCGCTTGATCAGCCGGATCAATGAATATAAAGGAAAACAAGATTTATATAAACAACAAGCTCCTCAAATTCTCGATACGTTACGAGACGTCGCTGTCATTCAGTCGACAAAAGCATCGAACGCGATTGAAGGAATTGTTGTTACAGAAAGCCGCCTCCATACCATCATGTCGAAATCAGCCGATCCTGCCGACCGTTCCGAGGCAGAGATTGCCGGTTATCGCGATGTCTTGAATTTGATACATGCTTCGGCACAAGATATTCCAATCAATGCAAACGTATTGTTACAACTTCATAAAGAACTTTATAAATTCGTTCCCGTCGAAGGTGGTCGTTGGAAAAACGTCGATAACGAAATCAGCGAGACGTTTCCTGACGGGACACGACGGACACGCTTCGTTCCGGTGCCGGCATTCGAGACACCTTCCTCAGTTCAAGCATTATGCGATAGTCTGCGTGACAGGCGGCAACAAGAAGACGTCGATCCACTTATCTTGACGAGCCTTTTTGTACTCGATTTCTTGTCGATTCATCCATTCAATGATGGAAATGGTCGGATGTCACGCTTATTAACACTATTAATGCTTTACCAGGAAGGTTTCGAGGTTGGGCGGTACATCAGTCTTGAAAAGATTGTCGAGTCGCGTAAAGAAGATTACTATGAATCGCTTCGACTGTCCTCCATCCACTGGCATCAGAATCAGCAAGATCCTTTCCCATGGATCAACTACCTGTTGAGTACAATCCTTGCCGCGTATAAGGAACTGGAGGAGCGCGTCGGACTGATTACGACCGGCAATCAAAACAAGGCGGGACGAATTCGTCAATTTGTCGAAAGCCGCATTACACCGTTCAATAAAGCAGATGTCCGAAACGCCTGTCCTGATGTCAGCGAGGCAACGATTAATCGAATTCTGCGTGAACTTCGGGATGAAGGATTCATCCAACCGTCAGGACGTGGACGTGGAGCAAAATGGATCAAAAGATAACCTTGTTCTTTTAACTCGTCATAGGATTTCAGAAACGAAAAAGCATCAAGTGCACGTGACAATCCCGAACACCTGATGCTTTTTATTTTTTTAGGTATTAGATAAGAGGTGTTCATCTTTATACTGTAACCCTTCTCTGACCGCCCAGGCTTGATGGGCATGAAACAATCCATCCACTGCTCGAAAAGGCTGCCAGACTAAACGGTGGTCTTCTTCGACTGCCGCTTGTATCTGTTCACGTAACGTTATCTTAAAAAAGAACGCATCGTTGAGAATCGCTTCCCCTTTTTGTGACAGCAGATATTGTTCAGCACGGCCGATTGGCGTATCGATTTGAATCGAAAACCCGGTCTCTTCAAGCAGCTCTCTGTGAAGTGCTTGCTCCGGTGTTTCTCCCCACTCGATTCCCCCACCCGGCAAAAAACGATTGTTCAGCCGGGTCTCGACGGTTAAGAATGTCTGCTGTCGCTGATCGTATGCCACACCATAAACACTTTTTTTATATTGGTATTGCCGGCCTTTTCGTTTCACACCAAAAGTCGGTCTATTCTTTTCATCAGATATCATCGTCGTCACCCCTGTAAGTCCCCGTTAATTTCCCGCCGTCGTCCCATCGTCCAAGCATTTTTCCTTGTGCCGTGTATTTCAAAAAGTTGGCCAAGCGTTTTTCATATTCCGGACTACCGGGCTTGTATTCCTGAATGTAACTGACTCGGACCCGGACATAAAGATCCGGCAACGTCTTAAAAAACTGATAGGTCGCTGCATCTTTTTTTAGTTCCTCGAGAATCGCCTCATCGATGTCAAAGGGTGTCTTTAAATCCGGCAAGACCTTTTTGCCTTGTTCGTACATCTTTCCGAGTGCCGTCAAACGACGGACCCGTTCCTTGTTCAGTTCCGTCCAGTGGCTGTTTTTACGGCGCGGCGTAAAGCGTTGGGCTTTTGTTGAGTCATCCATCTTTTTGCTGATTCCGTCAATCCAGCCAAAACAAAGCGCTTCCTCAACCGTCTCGATGTAATCCAGCTGGTAGTCACCCGCATCTCTTTTATAGAAGACGAGCCAAATCTCAGTCTCTGTTAAATGGTTACTTTCCAACCAATTGCGCCACTCTTCGATTCGTTCGACATGCAACTGTCTTGTGATGTCCATGAATCCCTCCGTTTTAATCAAATCGTTTCCAGTGACCTTCTGAAATCACTTCCACTACGCCATCAACAACCTGAATCGCCGTTTGATCGTCAATCGCATAGGATGGTCCTGTGAGATCAGCCGCCCATCGGACAGCTTCATCCAATGTATTTTCCGGTAAAAGTTCGTGATCCAGATGCGGAAAAATTGAAAAATCAACGTATCCGAGAGTCTCATCCGACGCCATCTCCGGTGGTGTCCATTCCACGAACGCTTGACCAATCCGCGGTGTCAGCACCATGCTACCGGCACTTAACCCGACGTATACGGCTTTTAGCGAAGGCAATCGGTCGGCAAGTCCAGACTTTTTCATCCAGTAGTTTAAAAATAACGGATCTCCGCCATTCACCAATAGCACATCTGCCTGTTCGACAAGCGGTACCCAGAGTGATTCATCCAGACTCGGTAGTGCCGTTAATTCGAGAACACCCACCGACTGAAATCCTAATTCACACATCGGTGTTGAACCGGTTCCCGTGATGAATGAATACGCATGGTACGGACCCTCCTTCATTCCGTAAACGGCCGTCGGAATACACAAGGCATGTGCCTCCGCAATCGGTTTTCCGAGTAAGTCGACGAGTGCACGACGTTGACTGTCATTTTGAATGCCGCCTGAAGTCAGCAATAATTTCATAAGAACCCTTCTTTCCGGATTGAATGTTGAAGCGATTTACGATTCTATACTACTTCTTCACGTTTCATTTTTATCAAAATTAGACGAGAATACTCCCACTTCTAATCGTTCAGGGCGAAGCCCTAGTATAAGTGGGGGATAGATCGTCTTCGGACAAGGCGTGTCTTGCGACACGTCAATTGTCCGACACTCTTGGTTTGAAAACAATTAAAATCAGGAATAAAAAAAGAGTCATGTTCTTTGAAAACTGAAGATATAGGGTTGTGACAGGAAGTTCGTCTGTCACGTAAAATCTTCAACGTTCACCTTGCGGATGACCGAAGTAGCGAAAACCAAGCAGAGTAGGCATCCGCGCAAAAGAAACAGACAAGATTAACTTTCAACCGTCGGGACGACGGGGTTAGCCTGATAAGGTTTCGACCGGTAGGTCGAATAACTCAGGAATCCTCCACCTCTAAGCAAAGCGTAGGTGGAGGTAGTTCAACCTGTTCCTGTTGCTTTATCGATTCATGTTCAGAAAAAAAGCCAGCAAGTAAAATCGGTAGGTGGGCTAACCTAAATTTATGAGACAATATAAAACACCTTCGGAGTGGTACACTTTTAAAAAGTACTAATATCGGAGGTGTTTTTGCGTGGGCAAAAACGTATATTCAAGCGAAGTAAAGTGGGCAGTAGTCAAAGACAAACTGAGTGGTGAATTAACGACGAAAGAGATTATGGAGAAGTATGGAATCAAAAATAAATCGCAAGTCGAAACATGTATGAGATGGTATCGAACTAATGAATTCTATCGATTTGATCAACCCATTGGAAAACAGTATACCTACGGACACGGCCCTGATTTTGCGAATGAAGATGACAAGAAAGACCGAAAAATATCTCACTTGGGGATGGAGAACGAAATCTTAAAAAAGTACATGGAGATCGAACGGGAATTGAAAAAGAAGCAATCCTAAAAATGGTAGAGCTTATGCGGGAGAAGTATACGGTAACTGCCATCCTTAGCGCCTTGAATATACCAAGAGCAAACTATTACCGTTGGGTTAAAGAACCTGTGGAAGCACCTACGGAGCTAGAATAAGCGATTATCTAAATTATTATGAAGAGCGAATTCAAGAAAAATTAGGCTACCTGACACCGATAAAATACGGTGTACCGGCAGCCTAATCAAGGTGTTTAATATGTGTCTCATATCGCTAGTTCAGTCTAAGGATAGACCGGTTTTACTTACTGACGTGGAGACAATTAAGCTTCTGTTAATAAGGATTGAGCCTGTTCGAGGACCAAGTCCCCTTTCATCAGACCATACGCCATCTGATTGATGATCGCGACACGAACCCCTTTTGGTTCTGCGACTTGACGAATCTTCGTTTCTAAATACCGGACTTGTGGTCCGATTAAAATGACATCTGTCTGATCCAGATGATGCAATAATTCACTTTCAGGAATCGCTTCGATTGTCACATCAAGAGCTTGTGCCTCAGCTTGTTCACGCATTTTCCGGACTAAGATCGACGTCGACATACCGGCCGAGCAAACGAGTAGAATGTTCATGATTTTTCCTCCAGTCGTGTGATTCGCGTATACAGTTCAACCATCTCGGACGCTAAATCCTTGACGGTCATCGCCGTCATCAAATGGTCTTGCGCATGAATCAACAAAATCGATAACGGCGTTTCGATCCCTTTCGCTTCGTCCTGCAGTAAGGTCGTTTGGGTACGATGCGCCTGTAGACTTTCTTGATTGGCTTCTTCCAATTTGGTTTGTGCCAACGAGAGGTCTCCTTTTTTTGCAGCCTGAATCGATTCCATTGCTGCCGAACGGGCATTGCCTGCGTGAAGAATCATCGTAAACGATAGGATTTGCAGTTCTTCTGTCATCAGCTTGCCATCTTCCCTTCTGTTTGTTTTTTCATCGCCCGGACACCTGCTGCGACGAACGGGACATAAATCGCTGTCGCGAGCGTCAAGTTGACGACTTGCAGGGCGATTCCGCGCCAACTCCCGCCTGTCACGAGATAGCCACTGATTAAAGGCGGTGTCGTCCACGGTAAAATCGCGACGGTTTTTGGAACCAGTCCGGTCGACAACGCGACATAGGAGACGATTGTCAATGTGACCGGCACCAGGATGAACGGAATCAACATGATCGGGTTCAAGACGATCGGTAAGCCGAAAATCACCGGTTCATTGATGTTGAACAATCCAGCGGGCGTCGATAACTTGGCGACTTCGCGGTAGGGGTGATTTTTCTGTTCGCGGATGACAAAGAAAATCGCGAACAAAAGAGCAAGCGTCGTACCGGAACCCCCTATGAATACGAATGAGTCGAGGAAAGGTTTCGTCACCGTATTCGGGACGTCGTAAGCCGAAGTCCCGGCCTGGAATGCTTCCAGGTTCTGCTGAATCAATGGCAGATAAATCGGTTCGATGACGGCTCCGATGATGTTTGTCCCATGTAAGCCGAAGAACCAGAGGATATGATTTAAAAAGGCAATCGCGATTGCCGCCGGAAGTGTGTCCCCGAACCCTTGCAACGGTTTTTGAATGCTGTTGAAGATGACTTCAAACAGACTTGATTCAATGGCCAGTGTCATGAATAATTGGAATCCGCCGACGAGGATCAAAATCAACGTGGCCGGAATCAATGCCTGGAACGAGCGGACGACACCATCCGGAACCCCATCCGGCATCGAGATCGTCAACCGTGTCTTCAGTAAGATGCGGAACAGCTCGGTCGTCAAAAGAGAGAGAATGATGGCGACGAATAGTCCTTGCGCGCCGAGCCAGACAAAACTGAGTCCCCAGTCTTTCGTGACCGGGACAAGAATGATATAGGAGGCGACGGAAATCAACCCCGCCGACAACGGGTCGACATCGTAACTTTTAGCCAGGCTGTAGGCGATCGAAAAAGCCACCAGCAATCCTAAAATCGCAAACGATCCGTTCCAGATGTTTCCCCCTAACCCTTGCCAGTTTCCTTCCCCAAACAACCCGTTCATCCAACCGACGAAATCAAGACTGCCGATGGCGGGGAAGTTATTGATCAGTATCGCGAGCGACCCGACGATGATCAGGGGCATGATGGCGACGAATCCATCCCGTATCGCGACGAGATGGCGTTGGGCCCCGATTCTTCCTGCGATTTCAATGAACTTATTCATGTCCGTTGCGCCTCCTTGGATTGAAATTGTGGTAACCATGCTGCGTGCGCAAGCAACATCTCCTCGAGTAGCGGTTGCGCCCGCTTTTCATCTTGAATTAACGGATTCATCAAAAAGGCCAGATAAGCATCTTTGACGGATCCGCTTAACGCGGCTTGAATCGTCAGTTCTTCCATCTGCTTCATTTGCATAATCAGTCCTTTGACAGATAACGGCAATGGACCGACCGTGATCGGAAGCGGACCTTCTTTCGTAATGACGGCGTTGACTTCGATGACGGCATCGACCGGTAAGTCGGAAATCGCTCCCCGGTTCAATGTGTTGACCGTTTGAACATCTCCACGGTTGTTGTAAATCGAATCCATCAGGGAACAGGCGGCATCACTGTAATACGCGCCACCGCGTAGTTCGAGTTCAGCCGGTTTTTCGTCCAATCGCTCATCCTGATAAGCTTCGAACAATGTCCGTTCGACTTCCTGGACAATCTCGGCCCGCGTGCCGTTCGTATTGTAGGCGGCGAGGTCCTTCTTAAGCGTCTCGGCGGTTTGGAAATAGTACTGGTGGTACGGATTCGGTAACATGTTGACGGCTTGCAAGAAGGAGTCGGACCAACCGAGGCTAACGATATTCGCCGGTGAAAAATCGATCTGTTTCGTCATCAGTCGCTGCATCACCTCTTGCGTTCGATCGCTTCCGTCGACAAAGACCCGGCGTCCAAAGACAAAATGGTTTAAACCGATAAACTCGATCGAGACGCGCTTGACATCGACGTGCAAGACTTCGGCCGTCGAGTTCCGCATGTTAAACGGAATGTTGCAGACACCGATGACGTTTTGATGCGGACCATGCTTCAATAGTGCTTCCGTCACGATACCGGCTGGATTCGTAAAGTTAATCAGCCAGGCGTCAGGACAAATTTCGTGCATCTCTTTTGACAGTTCGAGCAGGACGGGAATCGTCCGGAACGCTTTGAAAATCCCGCCCGCGCCATTGGTTTCCTGACCGATAAAACCGTGTTTCAACGGAATCTGTTCATCGAGTGCCCGCGCCTCAAGCCCGCCGACACGAATTTGCGTCGATACGAAGTCCGCTCCTTCCAGGGCATGACGGCGATTTAATGTTGAACTTACACGAATCGGCAAACCAGACCGGCGAATCATCCGCTCTGCAAGTCGGGTAATGATGTCTAACTTGGCTGTTCCGGATTCGATGTCACATAAGATGATTTCAGAAACGGGAAGGGATTCATACCGTTTGATGAATCCTTCGATTAATTCAGGTGTATAACTTGATCCACCTCCGATAATGACGACTTTGATGCCCATGATAAAAACCTCCTCCTGTTTGTAAACGCTTTCTCTTTTTCTTGATTGTAATGCATCATACAAAAATAACAAATGTAAATACAAATATTAATTGTATCGATACAAATTATTTTAACTTGTTATAACATTTGCATTCAGTTGTCTTTTATCGCTACAATAAAAGAAAAATCGTGAAGGAAGGTCCGTCATGGAAACCAACCAATCGTTACACTCCTATATCAAAGAAGAGTTGTTAGAACGGATTAAATCCGGACTCTATCAAGCCGGCCAACAATTACCGACCGAATATGAGCTCTGTGAAGATTTTGATGTCAGCCGGACGACCGTCCGCGCCGCCTTGAACCAATTGACGCTCGAAGGGTACCTGATTCGCCAGCAAGGCAAAGGGACATTCGTCGCCGATCAAAAAGTACGGCAAACGTTATCGGATACACCGAACACCTATACCGAGCAGCTCGCCGTCCAAGGCAAACGGGGTCATGTCGCCGCCGTTGATTTGACCGTCGTCCCGGCAAATGCGGCCATCGTCGCAAAATTGCATGTCACGCTGAATGATCCGATTCAACGGATCGAGCGGATTCGCCGGGCCAATGACGAACCGACCCAATATGAGATTTCCTATATCCCCTGGCACATTGCGCCAGGCATCACGAAAAAACAAGCGGAACATTCCTTATACACGACGCTCCGCGAGACATTTGCGATCTCCGTCGCCAAAACGACCGAATCACTTGAAATCACGTTGGCAGACGAACGAATCAGTGCCCATTTGGATTGTGAACTCGGCATGCCTTGTTTTTATATTGAAACCGTCGCGGAAAACAAGGACGGTGAGCCGATCGAATATTCCCGCTCCTATTTCAGAGGCGACAAGACGAACTTCGTCATTGAACGGCATTATGCCGCGGGTGACGCCTTATGAACATTTTCATTAATGCCGATGATTTTGGTTTGACACGTGGTGTGACAGACGGCATCATTCAGGCATATCAAAACGGAATCGTTCATGCGACGACGCTGATGATGAATGGACGGGCCGTCCCGTATGCCGTGCAACAAGCAAAACGTTTTCCACAGTTACAGGTTGGTATTCACCTTGTCTTGTCTTACGGACGTCCATTGACGACGACCACGACATTAACGGACGCGTCCGGTCAGTTCCGCTTTACAAACCAATACATGGAACAGATTCCCCCTTCGCAAGAAGACGTCTTGACGGAATGGACGGCACAAATCGAAGCTTTTTTAGCAACCGGTCTGCCGTTACATCATCTCGACAGTCATCACCATATTCACGGGTGGGAACCGCTGCAAGAAGTCGTGTTAGAGTTGGCCCGGCGTTACGGGGTGCCTCTCCGTTTTGCCCCGACGCTTGCCGCTCATCCGGACTATCTGTTGACGGACACGCTGTATACCGGTTTTTATGGCGAAGGGATTTATCGTGACCTATGGGAAGAACTTCGTCTACTCGATAGCAATTCGATTGAGGTCATGGTCCACCCGGCGTATGTCGATGCGGATCTTCGAGACGTCAGTTCGTATACGACACAACGGGAAGAAGAACTCGCGTTATTAACAAAACTTGCATTGCCCGATGACATGATCTTCATGAGCAGATGACATGACCTTCATGAGCAGATGACAAACCCCGCTGTTGAAAATATGCCAAGGTTTTCGATCAAATCGATTACCTTGGCGTATTTTTTGTATAGAAATCTTTTAAACCATTTGCCATTTGTGTCCTCGCTTGCTACACTTAACCCGAGTACTTATTAAAATATTTTAAGAAGTATAAGGAAGGTGCCTGATGGCTGGTATGAACACGGATTTATTAACCCTGGTGCGGCAAGCACTTTTATTTGAACGGCTTCACACGATTCCGGAACTGAGCCGTACTCTTTCGACCAGTTTCCCGACGATCAAAAAACATTTGGACATTTTAATCGAGCATGGTGAGGTCGACGAACAGGACTCGGATGTATCGAGCGGCGGGCGTCCGGCCAAACGATACCGGTACCGGGCCGATCACACCCACGGACTGGCGCTTTATCTCGAACTCGATGCCATCGGTTACCGGATATTCGACGCAGTCGGCACGTTGCTAACGAACGGAACGGTATCCGTTCCCCGTCAGCAGCCGCATGTTCCGGCTCTCGTCCGCCTGATTCACCGGTTGCTTGCGCAAGACCCGCGCATCACCTTTTTAAGTATCGGGGTGGCGGCATCGGTCGAAGACGGGAAAGTCTTTTTTGCACCTGACTATCCGTCCCTGCAACAGGTCGATCTGAAACAGACGCTCGAGTCCGAGTTCCGGTTACCGGTCGTCATCGAAAACGACATGAATGCGGCTGTGGTCGGATTCCACGAAGCAGATCAGAACCGTCAACAATCGTTGATCTATTTGTACTTAGGAAAAAACGGTCCCGGTTCCGGGATCTTGATCAACGGACAACTCGTCCGCGGAAGCAGTCATTTTGCCGGTGAAATCTCCGTCGTCCCGCAATACGACAAGATGACATTCGGACAGGCAATCGCCAAGCGGAGAGCTACCTTAGACGCCCAGACGATTGATGCGATCAGCCGCTTGACGGCGACGTTTGCCGCGACATTGAATCCGCGTCTGTTGATCTTTAACGGGGAGGAACTGACGGAGCACGATTTGGAACAAATCCAGTTCAAGACAACCGAATACATCCCGGAAGCACATATCCCGCTCTTGATCCGGAGTAACTGGGAAACCGATTACCTGAACGGTTTGACCCGAATCGGATTACAGCTTCTGACCGAACAACCTTTATCAGCGAACAGGAGGAGTTCTTCATGAGTGGTGTCTTATTACTCAGCATCATCTATCTGGCATTCATCAGTTTAGGGTTACCGGATTCGTTGCTCGGGGTCGCCTGGCCCGTCATGCGGACGGAGTTCGGGGCCGATCTCGAAGTCGCCGGCTGGTTGTTCATGACGATTGCCGGCGGAACGATCATCTCGAGTCTGTTCAGCGGCAAGATTCTCAACCGGTTCGAGACGAGTCATGTCACAGCGTTTTGCGCGGCGATCACAGCGAGTAGCCTGCTCGGTTTTTATGTCGCCCCGTCGTTGATCTGGCTGTTTCTACTTGCGATCCCGCTTGGACTCGGAGCCGGCGTCGTTGACGCGGCCCTGAATCATTTTGTTGCGACGCGCTACAAAGCCCATCATATGAACTGGCTCCATTGTTTTTGGGGTGTTGGTGCGACGACCGGACCACTCATCATGGCGGCAATGATGAGCGAATCTGGGGACTGGCGCAGCGGGTATTTGACCGTCGCCTTGACCCAGTTTGGTCTTGCCCTCCTGCTTCTTCTCAGTTTGCCGCTTTGGAAACAGGCACCGGTTGCTGTCTCGGATGCACCAGACAATTTGGCGTTAACCGATACTCCGTCGAAACGGTTAGTCGGACTACCGTTTGCGTTAGCTTCATTTGTCCTCTATTGCGGTGCCGAAGCCTTGATTGGTTTATGGGGCAGCAGTTATCTTGTTCAAGTACAGTCGTTTTCGGTCCAGACGGCAGCGACCTGGATTTCCGTCTATTACGGCAGCATCACGGTCGGGCGGTTCTTAAGCGGTTTCTTATCGCTACGGATGACGAACCGTCAGTTGATTCGGACGGGACAAGGCACCGCCCTGCTCGGCAGCCTGTTGTTCTTTATTCCGGTCAACGGTCTGATGTTCACCGGGTTCATCCTGATTGGTCTTGGACTCGCTCCGATTTATCCGGCGATGTTGCACGAAACACCGGTCCGGTTCGGACGGGATGCGGCGAAACGCTTGATGGGGATCCAGATGGCATTTGCCTACAGCGGCAGTACATTTTTACCGCCCTTGTTTGGTGTTCTTGCCTCGCTCTTGACGTTGCAGCTGTTCCCGGTCACAGGATTCCTGATGATTTTGTTCCTGTTGCTTTGTTCCGAACGTCTTAATCGTGTCCTCGCCAAACGGGCGTTGTCGCGCGCTTCCTAATTCTTCAGAAAAGGAGTTTGCTATCATGAAAATTGAACATCTCGCCATCTGGGTCAAGGATCTCGAACGAATGAGAACCTTTTATGAAACGTATTTTGAGGCTCAGGCCAATGCGTTGTACCACAATCCGACAAAAGGGTTTTCGTCTTATTTCCTGCACTTTAAATCAGGAGCCCGGCTTGAATTGATGCACCGGACGGATATCGGTCACGAAGCCCCGCGCGACCGGTTCGGTTATGCCCACATCGCCTTTTCACTTGGGAGCCGCTTCGCTGTCGATCAGTTGACGAACCGACTCGAACAGGACGGCTATACCCGGATCGACGGTCCGCGTCTGACAGGAGACGGCTATTATGAAAGTGTTTTTCTCGATCCGGAAGGTCTGACGATTGAACTGACCGTCTGACGACAAACAAAAACACCATTGGTCTTCATGCCCTTCTCGCAGAAGCGGCCATGCAGACGGATGGTGTTTTTAGATCGTAAGTCCATGCGGTCAGGTCTCTTGTTGTGCGTTAAACCATTTGTACCTGTTCTTACCGGACGACTTGGCCTCGTATAACGCGATATCTGCCTGCCGCAGGAGATTTTTTAAACTGGTTTCCTTCGCAGCAGTATACGAGACGATTCCGATACTCGCCGACAGGTCATACGCATCCCACTTACTCAGACAGGCAAGGATTTCGTCTGCTTGCCGGACCAACGTTTCCTGACTGTCGCAACAGGCAAAATGGAGCACGAACTCATCTCCGCCCAAGCGAACGGCGCAAACTGATGTTCGTCCCGCAATCAGCGATTGAAGTCGTCTTGCCACCTCTTGTAATACCGTGTCACCCGCGTCATGTCCATAAACATCGTTGATTTTCTTGAAACCGTCCAAATCAAGGAAAAAGAGTGCTCCCGCTTCGTGAGGTTGCGTATCGAAGCGGTTCATCAAATACCGTCTGTTGTAGAGGTCGGTCAACGTATCGCGCCAGACGAACCGTTCCAGTTCCAGATAATACGAGAACAGACGGACAATTCGTTGCAGTAACTCGATACTCTTGCTCTCAAACAGACTGGCTTCATCATTGATAGCACACAAAGTACCGAACTTTTCTCCATTCGTCAGTGAAATCGGAATCCCTAAATAGGACCGGACGTTAGCCTGCTCGAGTATTTCTTTCATTCCATCGAGACCCGGTTCTTTTGTGACGTCCTCATACACTAACGGTTGTTTCGTTTGAAAATCGATTCGCTGGCACAGCGAATAATTCAAATCAATGACCATCCCTTCCGTGACACGCATACTGGTCTGATCATTGGATAGTTTTAAAATCAATTGCTCGGATTCATTGATTACCGATAAATAAAACAGTTGTTCCGGCAGAATTTCTTTAGCCAGATTAAGTAAATCCTCGGCTAAATCATCAAATTTCGTATACATCTTCAATTCTTCAAATTGTATATTCATCCGGCACCTCGATACGTCATAGTTTTAGAGATTTCGTTTGCCTATTTCTATTCATCCTTATCGTAAGAATTCCATTTTACCATATCCTCAATAGAGAAATGAGACCAAACCGGAACATGAGAACCGAGAAAACAGAACCGGTTCCAACCGAGCAAAACGATGGGAATTTACATATACTAGTTTTTGGACAGATTGTGCGATAATGAAAAGACGAAAAAGGAGGAATTCCCGTTGTCATCACTCATAAAAGAGATTGCCGTCCGGATCAAGTATCCACTCGGACACGTCATCTCGTTTGACGATTTACCCGCGTTACTCGAAGCGTTTGCCTACCATCTCCCGTTTGATAACCAGGCGGTCCTGTCAAAACGAACTGCCCCATTTAACCAGAGTCGTCTTGAACAGACATTCGTGACGGATCAGACCGGGGGCGTCTGCTACGACTTGAATTATCTACTATACGAAGTCTTGCGGATCAAAGGGTTTGATGTCTCCCTCGTCAAAGCGACCGTCTTTGATCAGGAAAATGAAGTCTGGTCCGCGACGGGTCCGACACACGTCGCTGTTTTGCTCCAGCATCAAGAAAACACGTACGTTGTCGACACCGGGTTTGGTGTTAATCTCGCCTTACGTCCGATTCCGTTGACCGGAGAAACAATCAGTTCAGCAAGCGGCAGCTTCCGGATTGCCCCGAACGGTGCCGGTTATCAGCTCGAGATGTTACGGAACGGTCAGGACGATGAGTTCGTCATCGGTTACCACTTCTACACGCAACAGACATTACGGCCAGAACAATTGACAGAAATCGAACACGTCATCCAGGACCATCCGGCGTCTCCGTTTAACAAACGCAGCCTGCTTGCCATCCGGACACCGGACGGTCATCGAATTTTGACCCAACAGGCGTTGACGACGTGGACGGACGGAAAGAAAACAATTCGACCGGTCACGTCCGACGACCAGTATGCGGCCTGGAAAAACGACTTCTTTTAAGGATGTGATAGCGCTTGTATCGATATACACTGTGTTTAATCCGAAAAGCGGATCAATGGTTGTTACTGAACCGCCAAAAACAGCCGGCGATGGGCATGTGGAACGGCGTCGGCGGGAAAATCGAAGCCGGCGAGTCTCCGACGGAAGCCGTCATCCGGGAGACGTTCGAAGAGACCGGTCTGGCTCTGACCGATGTCCAGTTTTCGGGAACAATCCTCTTACGGGCGGACGAGACGGCCGGGATTTATCTGTTTCTTGCCGAACTGCCGCCAGATCAGCAACTGACGACACCCTTCGCGACCCGCGAAGGCATTCTTGACTGGAAACGGCTCGACTGGATCCTTGAGCCGGACAACATCGGTGTCATCAGTAATCTGAAAGCGTACTTGCCACGTGTCCTGGAACAGACAACACTACAGCTCCATACGTTTGAGTATGACGGACACCGATTACTTGATTATCATGCTGTCCCTTTAGAACAGGAAATCCATTAAAAAAAGACGTCTCTCCGCTTGCTGACGAAAAAGGTCAACCGAGCGGAGAGACGTCTTTTTTAGTTAAAACCAAACAGTTCCAAGCCGGTCACAATCAAACCGACCATCACGATACCAGGCAACAGATTAGCAACCCGGATTTTCGTAATGCCGGCAAGATTCAAGCCGATGGCTAAAATCATCACGCCACCCGTCGCCGTCATCTCAACGATGAACTGTTGCAAGATGGCGTCCGGAACGAACTGAGTGATCGCGACGGCGCCAAGCGCAATCGCCCCTTGGTAGACGAGAACCGGAATCGCCGAAAAGATGACACCGATCCCGAGTGTCGAACTGAGGACGAGCGCCGTAAAACCGTCAATCAGACCTTTGGTATAAAGCACGTCATGATCCTGACGTAACCCGCCGTCGAGCGCCCCGAGCACGCCCATCGCTCCGATGACGAAAATCAAGGTTGCCGTGACGAACCCTTCGGCAATATTCGACGGACGTCCCCGACCGATCTTCAGCTCGAGCCATTCGCCGACCCGGTTCAGTTTTTCGTCAATCCGTAACCATTCACCGATTGCCCCGCCTAAGACGAGACTACCGATGACGATTAGAAAGTTTTCACTCTTCAATCCCATCTGGACACCGAGCACAACGACGGCAAGACCAATTGCCTGGACGACCGTCTCCTTCATCCGTTCGGGAATTTTATGGAACAGCAAGCCGAGTAATGTACCAATAATGATTAATCCTGTGTTGACGAGTGTGCCGGTTAAGACCATACTGTTGTCCTCTTTTCTAAGTAAATACATTTACATTCGGTAATTGAAATAATTATAGTTCAAGTTCTGGTACTCGTTTGGACTGGGCCTGTTTGACACTGTGAATGGTCATACCAAGCATGACGAGCAGCATGCCAACTAAGGCGAGCCCGGTCGGAAAGACCGTATGTAAAAAAAGCATCTCTCCGAGCACGGTAAACAAAATTTCAAACGACTGGGTCGCTTCGACAGCCGCCAACCGAATCGGTTCGGTCCGGACGAGTGTCGTCGCATAAAAGAACAATGATGTCGCGATGACGCCGGAAAATAAGGCAACCAGTCCCGACTGCCCGACTTGCCCTGCGGACGGTAAACCGACCTGCACGTATGCGATGCCCGATAAAACCAGCCAAAACGGCAGACTGGCCACCGTCATCCCGAGAATCCGGTCAAAGACATCGAGTTCGTCCCCGTATCGTTCCATCATCTTCCGGTTGCCGAGTGGATACGCGATCGCGGCACAGAGGACCGGAAGGACACCAAGCAGCAATGCCGAAATGGACACCCCTTGTGCGACCGACAGTTGCATCAGGCAGACACCGGCGACGATTAACAACGAATAGCGCAGTGACGCCCAGGGAATCGATTGCTTAAAGAGTGGCGCCAGCAACGGTCCGGCGAGAATCGTCACTTGCCACGTCCCGGCAATCAGCCAGCCGGGTGAATAGTCAGCAGCAAGACAAATCCCGCTGTAAAAAATCCCGAAGCCGATCGTCCCGTAGGTCAGCCAAAAGCGCGGCGCTTCCCGGAGTGCCGACCAGACACGACCGAGCCGGCGCCGGTAGGCGACAATCAGTATTAATAACGGCAACATCAGGTAAAAGCGTAAGGCCGCACTGTAGATCCAGTGCCCCCCGCTCCCTTGCATCGACTGGTTCAAGATGAAGGTGACGGCAAAAAACAGCGCCGCGAATATCCCGATCAGGATGGGTCGCATGGTAATTCCTCCTCTAAGGCCGCGATCAGATGTCGTCCGAGCCCGTTCCAGTTGTGTTCCGTCGCACGGACGAGTGCTTCGATATTCGCGCTTTGACAGGCTTCGATGATCGTTTGATGATCCGTGACCGAATCATGACCGTGACGGCTGAACTGGGCATACTCGAGCCGACGGATCAGCGGCGTCAACCGGTTCAGTGTTTCCGTCAGTTGACCGTTTTGACTCCGTTCGAGGAACAGACCATGAAAGGCATCATCGAGTTGTAACGCCGACTCCGCGTCTTCGCGTGTTATCGCGTCCTGAAACGATTGATTGATTTTAATTAAGCGGATGATGTCCGTTTCCGATAAGGGAAATGCGACACGCGCCGCTAACGCATGCAGTGTCGCGACAATCGGAAACGTCTGCCGGGCCTGCGTCGCATCCAGCATCGTGACGTTCGTCCGTGATCCCCGTTTCGTGACGACGAGTCCCTCCTCTTCCAATTTTTTCAACGCTTCGCGGACCGGCGTCCGGCTGACGCCAAACGTTTCCGCGAGTTGCTGATCGTTCAGTTTTTGACCCGGTGCCAAGGTTAAGGTGATGATTTGCTGTTGCAGTCGTTGATACACTTCTTCACTTAAGGAAGTTCGTTGAATCGGTTGAGTTTTCATACAACTAATATATTACATATCAATTATTACTGTACAGTATTTTTTTCCAGCAAAAGAAGCATCCCGTCATGAGATGCTTCATTTTTTTTCCTATGTTACACATTCGGTGTCAACGGTCCTTTTAAGTGACTGAGATCATGCTGCTTCAGCAAAATCAGTTGTACAAGAATCGCAATCGCGACAAACACTTGGGTGATCAAGGTCGGAATGGCGAGATCGACATTCAAGACGTCGGCTGCGATGTTCGAAAAATCCCATAAGGCGTGAAAAATGATCAATGGCCACAGATTGTTGAGTTTCAGCGCAATCAGGGCAAAAAACAGACCAAACAAAAAGGTATTCGCTAGCTGAACAATCATCGACGTCAATGGAACCAAAGCAATCAAATTAATGAGATGGAAGGAGGAAAACAAGGCGGCACTGATCAGAATCGCCCGGTACGGATGCTGTTCCGGATGGAGATTGCGCAAGATGATGCCACGGAACAACACTTCCTCGTTAAAGCCGACGAACAAGGTCGTCACGAAGACGATGGCGACAAGCTGAATCGTTGCGGCAGACAGATTGTCATAGGAAGCAACCAACGCATTGACGACGAGGACGACTTGATACAGGACGATCAACAGAATCGGCAGGTACCAGACGAGTCCCCGAATTTTTAATGTGGAAAAACCGATTGCTTCAAACGAACTGTTGCGGCGGATAAACCACACTAAGAAAATTGCTGTCAGGACTTCTCCAAAAATCGCAATGCGTAACAACTCCGGTTCTCCATACGAAATCCCAAAGCCGTAGGCGGAGACGACCATGACGATTGCCATAATCAGGACGACAACAGCAGCTGAAATGATGATCATACGTTTCTCCATACGAATTCCCTCCTCAGAATTCGGCTGACCTTACTTTTACATGTTATTTACCGCGTTTCCGATAAAAATAATCATGATTTTCCTATACTACCTTGTTTTGCAAGATAGCATGAGATACACTTACCTTGTATTACATGATAGTGAAACGAGGAATCGCGATGTCATCCACCCAAATGTTAAAAGGCATTCTTGACGGTTGTCTCCTCGCCTTGATTGCAGAGGAAGAAGTATACGGTTATGAACTGGCAACTAAACTCGCCGCCCACGGTTTTGCCGACGTCAGTGAAGGGACGGTCTATCCGTTGTTGATGCGGATGCAAAAACTAGGCTGGATCGAAGCGACACAACGAGTCTCACCGAGCGGACCGAAAAGGAAGTATTATGCCATTACACCAAACGGTCGCAAAGAACTCGCGGCATTCACGGCACGATGGCGTCAATTATCGGCAAGCGTTCATCATATATTAAAGGAGGAGTCTTAAATGCAGACGTTATCCGACGAATCAAGACGATTTCTAGAAGACTTAAAGGTCTACTTGCTTGCGTCCGGAAAAAATGAAAAGGCGACGCAGGACATCGTGACCGAACTTGAGAATCATTTACAGGAAGCCGAGTCGGACGGCAAATCGGTTGCAGCCATCACCGGTGACAGTCCGGCCGCCTATATTCAATCGATCGCCACGGAAATGACGACCGATTACCACGAATCGTTTTGGCTGCTGTTTCAAATTCTCGCAGGTGTGTTCAGTTTTCTGTTGTTTCAAGACTTGCTCGACGGACCGCTGTCCTACAGTCTGTACTTTTTAGTCGGCTTTATCCTCTTGATCAGTTCTTTACTGATCGTTTTGAGTCGATGTTTACGTTACAGCGCGACGCACGCCCCTTCGAAACGTCCATTCCTGTTGTTTGGTCTATCCACGGGTGTGATTTTCTTGTTGTTAATGGGACTGTTTTTAACCGATTCGCAGATCACGTCGCCGACAATCCATTTTTCCTGGTTGACCAGTTCGATCATCGGACTTATCGCCTTCCTCCTCATCGGATACAGTGCGTACCGGGCGAAGACCTGGGTCTTGCCGCTCGGACTGCTGGCTTACCTGTTGCCGCAAGTCGTGATCCGGTACGGATTTGACGGCTCACCACTCATCGCTGTGCTCGTCGGATATGTTTGTGGTGCTGTTTTGATGACCGGGCTGTTTTTTTACGAAACAAAATCCAAAAAAGCGAATCAAACATGAATTCTTTACCACACAGATTGGAGAGAGAGTATTGAATATTTGGGATCAAGAAGACGATTACGGCATTCTCGCGCCTTTGTCAGAACAAGACATCCAACAAATCGAACATGAACTGCAGATTACATTTCCTGAAAGTTTTCTCAGCGTATTAAGAAACCAAAACGGAGGTTGTCTCCTGTATAACGCTGTCTCAGTAGATTTTGAAAATACGTGGTCGGAACCTGGAGAAGCCAGTTACTTACCCATTCGGTATCTCGGAGGTCTCAGCTACGACTCGTTCGTCGAATCCACTAAACTTGTTTTGCCGGAATGGGACATCATTGGCAAACATGTCACTATCGGTGACGGTGAAGGAATCTATATTTACTATTTAAACTTTGATCAACAGGATAATAATCCGTCCGTGTGGTACCTTGACACTTCCGATGAATCCACACGCGAAGTGGCTCCAACCTTTCAAGATTTTCTGTCCCGATGGATGATCCAAGAACCAGACTTAGAACCACTTGATTTAGAGGCGTTTTATGCCAGTTATCCTTCAATCGAAGAAATTAATCTTTCTATTCAAAGTGAGGATATCGATACCGTCTTATATGCATTCGGTAGTTGGATGACGATTGGTTTGGAACAAGAACGGTTAGTCCAGGAAATGATGAAACGGATCAACACGACGACGGAGCCGGACCTCCTTGACTTCTTCGCCCAAAGTTTGACGAATTTGGTGTTGAATACAGGGGCGGACGTTTACGTTTCCAATGAACAGTTGGCACGACTCCTGGAATCAAAAGGAGTTGATTCCGATTTAAATGTTTACATCAACTGGTTACGCGCTGAAGATTAACATTCATTTCGGGAGGTCTACATTATGTCTGAAACCTTTTTGTTTTTGATCATTATCGCTTCTCTGACCATTTGGATCAGCCTGTCAAAAGAAGTATCTAAATCATCTCAAGATTTTAACCGTCCCAAAATGCTGACCTTATTGACCGCCGGATCACTCTCTACGATCCTTCTAATCATTGTGCTTGTCCAGTCATGACAGCCGTCTGATGAGAAAGACTATTTTCTTAACACGACAGGAATAGAGGTGCTTCAGTATGAAGTTCAAAACGTTTCTCCTCGGTTTCATCAGCGTCTATCTTTTGCTGAGCCTTCCTGCATTTTTAGGCATCGGGTCTGTCATCGACTGGGTCCCGGAAGCAACCTTCGTCCAAAAATTCAACGGCATCGTGATGGAAGGCCTGACCCGTCACGCGCTGATCAAAAGTATCCTTGCCGCAATCATCAGTCTGTCCGTAAGCCTGTTGTTCTTTAGATACAGGGTCCGTAAAAAACGCTGACGGGACGCCTGCTTCCTTCCCAACGATTTTTTCCAAAAACAAGACGTCCCTCTTTCGAGAAGGACGTCTTGTACTGTTTTACCGGATACTATTCGACTGTGCTTCATACCGTTCCCGTGTCCAGCGGTACAGCCGGCTCGTCACGGTCCGCCCGTCAATCCGTCCCATGACGAACGGTCGGTCCAACACATGTTCAAATCCCAGTTTTTCGATGACCCGGCGTGACGGAACATTAAAGTCAAAGTGCGCACACCAGACAAGATCGACTTTCATCGTCTCAAATGCCACTCCGAGGGCGGTCCGGACGATTTCCGGCATCCGGCCCTGCCCCCAGTAGTCGGGATGAAGAACAAATCCGAACTCGACCTGCTTCAAGTCGGCTAGTTCCTCAATCGGACGCCGGTCATGAAAACCGAAGCTGCCGATGACCCTTTCCGTCGCCTTGTCGACGATTGCATACCCGTCGTTCGCCTCTTGAAAGATGTTGATGACGTCCCGACTTTCGGCAAGCGACGTATGTGGTGCCCAGCCGGCATTTGGTCCGACACGCGGATCCTTCGCATACGCATAAAGACTCTCGGCGTCACTTTTCTGCCAGCGCCGTAACCGGTGCCGCTCTGTTTCAATGATTTCCACGTTTCTATCCCCTCCCACTTTAAGAAGCCTGTTGTTTCTCGACGATTTTTTCTTTCCGGAACAAGCCGAGGTAGACCAGTCCGAGTCCGAGACAAACGATCAGTCCGATATAGACACTCATCATGAACGGCGCAAGCATCGCTCCGAGGATGAGCGTCGACCGCGACAGTAAATCGGCACCGGCGTGCGATGTGCCGGCAAAGGCCGAGTAAGCGCCGCGTTGGTCAGCCGGCATCATGTTGGCTTGTGCCGCATTCAGCGTTGGGGAATAGAGCAGTTCCCCGATCGTCGCGATGAAGATGAATGTCAGCAGCAAGGTCAGGGAATTGGCACTCGTCACTGTCGCATAGCCGATGATGTAGAGGACCAGTCCGCCGACCAATGCCTGTTTGTTCGTAAAACGGTTCGACAGACGCTGGATGAAAAACGTCAGACAGACGACGAGAATCGTATTTTCAATGTTGATCAGACTGAGCATCCGGACGCCGTTAACGGTCAGGTCACCAATCGTCACCGTATCGAATTCTTCCGCTAAACGAACGGCAACGTAACTCCCCATCGAAAACTCCGCGGCCAGAATACACATCGAACCGAAGACAACTTTGACGAACGGCCGGTCACGCCAGGCGATCTGATAACTTTTTCCGAGATCTACGAGGACGGTCCGGAGCGGTTGTTTTTGCCAGACATGTTTGGATTCGTCGAGCAGGAAATGATACGCCACCGGCAACAGCAGGGACGTACACGTCAAAAGACTGAATAAGAACAACCGGTTGCTGACGTAAAGCCAGCCACCGAGCGCCGTTCCGAGGGCAATCGACAGATTGATCAACCAGTAGTCGATCGCATAAACGGCACGCCGGTTTTCCGGCGTCGTCGCATCGATGATGATTGCACTCATCGCCGGCCGACCGATATTACTCGTCACCGTGAAGACGGCATAGGCAATCGTAAAAAGTAGCATCTGATCCATGGCGAGACAAATCGTCATCGTCAAAAACATCAATCCGGTCGCAGTCGTCGAGAAAACGAGCAACCGTCTTCTCGGAAAGCGGTCGGCGAGATAGCCGCCAATCAAACCGATCAGGAAGCTGATAATCACCGTCCCGATCAAAAAGACGCCGGCAAATACTTTGTTGTACGCTTGAACAAATAACAGGGCCATGAACGGCATGATGGCGAACGAAATCGTCCGGTTAAAAAACGACGTTACAAGTCTGACTTTAATTGGTTGAGGCATTTCTTTCCATTTCATTTTTTATAGATCGGCGGAGATCCCCGACTTTAGTCAGGGTTGGGACCGACCTTCACCTCCTTCTGGTTGGATATCGACGAGCCAGGTCTTCGCTTTCTCGAGCAATGTCAGTTTCTTATAAGAAGCAGATTTGTGAATGCTGAAGCCTGCTATCGTTCGGAGGTCGAAGTAGCCGTTCTTGCGTCTTCCGAACACGAAACACGTTTGCTCCTCGTATTGCACCTTGTCGAACAGTTGATAGCCGTGGACAAGGCGCTCCGCTTTGTTTGCCTTTCTTTTACCCTTTTTACCGATGGTCATCTTATGCAGTTGACGGTTGTTCGCGCGTACCTGTCGGAAAAGATACGACACCTTCGGTGCTTCTCCTAATGGATTCCCGCTGATGCAACGTGCGTCGACAGCATGACGCTTCTCCAGTCCATTTTGGATGCGTGTGTTCTTCGTTAGGAAGCCATAGGTCAGTTTGACGTAAGGATACGCTTCTTTGACGGCGTTGTAGATGAACCAACGCATGACTGTCATCTGTGAGGCATCACGGAGAGAACGAGACTTCCGTTGGAAGAGATGCTCCAATTTTTGCTGATGAATCTTGTGGTGGCATGTTTCGCAGAGTGTGATGAGATTGTCAGGAGAATCACCTCCGGTCCGACGACTTTCGATATGGTGGACGTTTAGGATATTATCCTTCGACTTCCCTTTACAATGCTGACACATGTGCTTGTCTCGGAAGAACACGTATTCTCGGACATTCCAAAAACCGAGTTGGTCGCCCTTCTGATACAGATCACCGGATATATCAGGGTTCTTGATTTTTTGAATGTCGAACTGAGCGACTTCAATCGTTAGATGTTTGATCGGCAACAAACGATGAATCATCCGGATCAGTTTGAGATGGGCATCTACTTTATGCTGAATGGATGGAGCAAGCCATCCTTTGGGTTTCTTACGATTAAGAAATCGAGCTTGACGGTAGCGTGTCTTCCGACTTCTTCTTGCGTTTCGCATGGCACGTCGTGTCGCTAGTAGGTCTTGGATGTCGGTGCGCAGTTGAACTTCTCCTTCGAGCAAGACCTTTGTGGATGTTGTCGCTGAGAAACCGATCTGCTTCGTTCCGGCGTCCACCCCGAGGGAGATCGGTTGTTTATAACCACTTGCCCCGTAGAGTAGTTGAATGGTGAATGGTGTTCGCTTGACTATTTTTGCTTTCTTCTCGTCTAAAAGATGACGAGCTTTTCTGGGTTTACACGGCATTAAAGGTTCACCATGTTGATTGAGTACGAAAACGAGCATATCGTTTTCCTCCTTAAGAGTCAGATGTTCTTCGTCAATGTTGGAAAGGCTTTTTCCATCTGCAACACCGCCCCGACCTAACAGGACTTTTAATCACAGACGACAGGGCAAACGGCTAGAACGGGCACCGAGAGGTGTCATGACCCAACCAACGTAGTTCGTGAGAACCTAGACTAGTCAATTTCAAGCTGTATAAGCCCGTCACTTTAGTGATAGGTAATTGACATTGTCACCTTCCATTCTCTACCTGTATGATAAACAAGACACAGCGACTAAAAAATGGACATCGTTAAGAAAAGATGTCCCCTTTTAGAATGGAGGAATGAGATGGACGCTTATTTGTTCACCTTATGGAAATCCTGCCGGGAAGGATCGTACTCAATTGCCGAATTGGCCGACACGATCCACTTAAGTCCCAAACAAACGAAACGGTATTTGAACCGTTGGCAGGAAGAAGGATGGTTGCACTATACGAGCGGTCGGGGTCGCGGACATCTGACGGCACTCGTCTGGCTGCGTCACGTCGAACGGGAATACGCGAAACAGATGCTGGAGCGGATCGAACGGGAGTCGGTCGACGCCGTGACGGAAGAACTCAGCTGGGACTGGTCACCCGCTCAAACGGGACGGTTCATGCGGCAACTCGAGCGAAAGTTCGGCTATACGCAGGAATCGTCGGATACCCTGCTGATTCCGCGGAATCGACCTTTTTTGACGACTGATCCGCTCGAAGCCGCCGACATTCACAGTGCCCACCTCGTCCAAAATGTCTTCAGCCGGTTGTTTGCCATCGACGCGGACGGTAAACTCCGGGGCGAACTGGCACATCATTATGCCTGGAACGGGTCAACGTTATCGCTGTATTTACGAAAAGATGTCCGGTTTCACGACGGTTCGCTGTTGACGAGCAAAGACGTCACAAAAAGCCTGCGGAAGCTCATTGCCTATCCGGCGTACGCCCGGTCGTACCGGCATGTCCAACACATTCAATCCAATGGACCGTATCAGGTCGATGTGACACTCGATCAACGCCGGCATTCCCTGTTGCCGAAACTGGCGACGATTCATACGAGCATCAGTAAAGACAACATTGGGACGGGCGCCTTCCAATTGACGCAGAATAACAATAAAAAAACGATTTTGTCGGCGTTCCCGAACTATTTCGGCATCCGGGCACTGCTCGACCGAATCGAGTTCATTCAAATGCCGGACGCCTACGATCCGGTTTACCGGACATCGCGGTCGGACTCCGGTGAGACGGATACGATCGCGACCCAGTCCGGCTTTGGTCTCGTTTTTTTTAACCCGCGTCCCGGCGGACCGTTCGAACGCCCGGAAGCCCGCCACTACATACACCGTTTGATTGCTTCGATTCGACCGGAGATTCAGTCCATCAGAGAGCGGAGTTTTCCGAACGACCGCGGATTTCTTGAACAGTACAGTTCCGTTTATCCGCCACCGACTGGTCCTGCCGTTTCGTTTGACCAGCCGCTCCGGATCAAACTGACCGACTTCACGGACAAGGTGACCCGTTGGTTGTGCGAAGCATTCGATACACATCAGATTCCGTACGAACTCGTCCCGGTCGGTTTTCAGGAAAGCATCACCGATTTTCACGTCTTTGACACGATTGATCTTGTCGTGCACGCGGAAGTGTTTGAGCGGAACTTGCCAGTCGCCTTCCATCAGTTTTTGACGAATGACTTTTCACCGCCCGCTAAAATGTTTGGTCAGATGCCGGAAATGGAGGCGTGGATCGCCCAATACGACGAGACATCGTTTGCGGACTGGATGACGCTCCATCAGACCGTGGAACGGTACTTGATTGACTCGTCCTACTTCATTCCGCTCTACGATGATACACGGATCATCCCGTTCCCGATCGAGTTGCAAAACATCACGATTGATTCGTTCGGCTACTTTGATTTCTCGAAGCTTTGGATTTCCTCTTGATCTCCGACTTCACTCAGAGGTTTTTGTCTGTTATTTGACGAATTGATGGCGCACTTGTGACAAGTATCACGTACAGTTTTTAATCTAGTATTTTATTTATTGCATTTAAGACCCTGCTGGATGATACTGGAGACGAGCTCACAACGACCCACTCACAACGAAAAAGGAAGTGTCTGTATGTTAACGTCATCTACCATCGAAATCGTCAAGTCGACTGTCCCGGTTCTCGCCGAACACGGTCACAGCATCACACGTGTCTTTTACCAACGCCTGTTTGAACACCATCCGGAAATGAAACATATCTTCAACCAGTCGAACCAAAAAAATGACCGCCAGTCGCAAGCCTTGGCGACGGCCGTCTACGCTGCTGCCGCCCACATCGACCGCCTTGAGGAACTGAAGCCGACCTTATTGCCGGTCCTCCATAAGCACCGCAGTCTGCAGATCAAACCGTTTATGTACAACATCGTCGGGACGGAACTGATCGGGGCGATAAAGGACGTACTTGGTGACGCCGCGACACCTGACATCATCGACGCCTGGACAGCCGGATACGGTGAAATCGCCAACCTGTTCATTTCGCTTGAGGCAGAGTTGTATGAACAAGATGAGCAGGACAAAGCGTTTGTCGGTTACCAGCCGTTCCTCATCGATGCGATCACGCTGGAGTCAAGCGACATCAAAACGTTTACGCTGATTCCGGCGGACGGACGTCCGTTACCAACTTACTTAGCTGGTCAATACGTCACGGTCCGCCTGCAAGCACCGGACGGACTCTGGCAAAACCGGCAGTACAGCCTGACGAAAGCCGCCGACGAAATCTCATATGAGATTTCCGTCAAACAAGACGGATCGGTGTCGGGACAACTCCATGACTTAACGGTCGGTGACTCTCTCTTATTAAGTGCACCGGCGGGTCAGTTCATATTACCGGATTCCGGTGCCCCATTCGTCGGACTTGCCGGTGGGATCGGTTTGACGCCACTGCTTGCGATGGCGGAAGCCGCGCTTGCCGACGGACGACCGGTCACGTTGCACGTCGCCGTCCAGGACGATCTCGATCATCCGTTCACGTCACGATTGAACCAACTTGAGACATTCGGTGCAAGCGTCGTTCGGTACGCGGAACGTAATGCACAAGCCGGGACACGCGCAGGACGATTGACGCGTGATGAGCTGACTTCAATCGATCCAGCGGCCGAGACGTTTGTCTGTGGTCCGGAAGCGATGATCCAGTTTGTCCGGCAACACTGGACAGGACATCCGGATAACCTGCACTACGAAGTGTTTGGTCCGAGCCTCGCCCTTGCGGCACCGACCGTCGTCTCTTAACGCATAAAAAACGAACGACCCCACATGCGGGATCGTTCGTTTTTGTCTGTTTATGTAGCCGCTTATTCCGGTGTGATCCGTCTCCATAAGACGTTTAACAGCACCGTCATTCCACCAATCGGAATCAAAAACATCAAAGCCAGCATCGTCATATTATCCATTCGTCACATTCTCCTCTGTAAGCGTTTTTATTAGTATATCGTTTCTTTAAAGACACGCCCTCCGCCTAAAGACGGATTTGTCATCCGGCTTCATCCCGTCGCACGTGATCACGGGTTTTGTTACGCTTAAAGCGAATCAACAGGACCGTTGCCAGTAACCCCGTAGCGGAAAACAACACAAACACCGTCTCGATCGCAAACACCGTCGTCAAGTAGGAAGAAAGGGCAAAACAGATCGCGGAGCAGAGCGTCGACGCGGCGACCATCGCCGAACGAATCCGGCCCAGCAACGCATCCGGTGTCGTCTGTTGCAACAAGGTCGCAAACGGAATCCCAAACAAACTGAGTGCCATCCCAAGTAACAACATGCCACTAAAGGCAAACGGTAACGTCGTCGTCAGTCCGACCGCTAACGTAAAGACACCTTGCAATAGGATGGATAGTCGGAACATCTGTGTCAAGTCGAGTCGGTCCGCAAACCGGGCATAGAGGAGCGACATACCGATACCACCAATGACGAGGGCCAGTTCAAGCAAGGAAAACGTGTGTGCTCCACCCTGCAGGACATCCTTCGCGAATGGGGCGAGCAAGGCATTCGCCGGTGTAATCATCCAGTTGGCGATGATCCCGAACACTAAAATCCGGATCAACCGGGCGTCCTGAAGCAAATAACGGAACCCGGCCCGCAAGTCGCTCCAATAGGTCGTTTTTTCCGCGACTGCATCAACAGACATCGACCGTAACGGGAACAACAGGAACCAGGCGATGACGTGCAGGATTGCCTCCAGTACTAAAATCGTCTCGATTGAGAATCGGGCGATCAACATCCCTCCGGCGAGGAGTCCCGCTAACGTCCCGATCCGGTCCAGGGTGCTCAAGTAGGCATTGGCGACCGGTAATTTTTCAGCATCGACGATCCGGGTCACGACCTTAAACGCCGTATTACCGCCGATGACTTGTAAAAACGTCTGGACGACGAGTAGAACCAGTAGCGGAACCAGCGTCGTTTCCGTTTGCGTCAAGAGGAACCAGACAAAAAACAATACCAGGAAACGAATCAGGACGGTCGACTTCAGCAATTGGACCGGTTCGACCCGGTCAATCCACGGTCCGATCAAACTGGAACTGACGAAACGAATCAAAAAGACACCGCCGATCAACAAAGCCAGTTCTGCCGGTGACAACAGCTGGGCGCACGTCCAGTAGATGGCGATGTAGGAGACACTCGCCCCGACGACGGCAATCAAATCCGATGCGTAAAAATAACGAAACAAACGTGTCATCCGCTTCTCCTTTCACTTTCACCATATGGATCATACAGTCAGGTTTTTACTTTTTATCAGTTTACACTTTTTTACATAAGACGCCTAGTTGGGAAATGCTTTTTTACAAAATTGGAACTAGCCGACATCGTTTCGTCATATTGTGTTCATCTTGTTATCGACTTCTCATCGGACTGTAACGAAGATTGTAGCGTTTGTCCTCTATACTAAAAGCAGAAGGAAGTGAATAACCATGAGAATGCATACACGAACGGTTTCCCATCATCAATCGACCGACCATCCGTCTGAGGCACGGCTTGGTTATTACTTTTTACTCATCGTCTTGCCGCTTGGACTCGCCCATTTGGCGCAGTCACTAGTCCCCGTGACCCATTCGCCTCAATCGATCTTTTTATCCGTACTTACGGTGTGCGCGATCGGTCTTTTTTCGATTCTAGGGAGTCGGACCGAGGGCAGCCCCAAAACAACCTTTTTCAGCTACGCGCTGTTTTTAGTCGTCAGTTTATTGTCGACCTTTGCCATGCCCCTGATTTGATGTGAAAACATATGTAAAAACATACCTGATTCGGATCCGTCCGAATCAGACAGACTCAACAAAACCAGCCTCTCGCAAAAGCGGGAGACTGGTTTTGTTTTGTTCTTCAGTTGTTCGCACCGACATACGTAAAGAGTGGTCCCCGAAGTTCAAACGAATAATCTTCGGCGTTGACGATGCCGACGATGGCGTCACTGTCGAGCAACTGGTCGAGGAATCCTGCCATCTCGGCTGCCGTGTGGTACTTCGCGACGTGTTTGCTGTAATCAAATCCAGCTTCCCCACGCGAACGGTCCGCAAATTCCGTTTCCGTCGCAGCAGGCGCCAAGACTTTCGCCCGCAGTTTCGCACCGGACTGTTTCAGTTCCTGGGCGAGTCCTTCCGTGTAGGCACTGACATAAAACTTCGTCGCACAATACGTGACGGCGTTCGGGACAATCCGGTAGCCGCCGCCGGACGAGACGTTCAAGACGGTTGTTCCTTCGACATCGTGGTAGTCGTGGACATACAGACTCGTCAAGACCGTCAACGCCTCGATGTTCAGACGGAGCATCTTCTCGATTTTTGAGACCGATACGTCCTTGACGTTGTCAAAATCACCAAAGCCGGCGTTGTTGATCCACGTCTCGATATCGAGGTCTTTTAGCGAGGCATACAATTCATGGACGTTCGCCGACTCCGTCAAGTCGACGGACCGTAAGATGACATCGCTGTCCGGTGCAAGAGCTTTGACTTCGTCGCGTAGTTTTTCGAGTTCGTCTGTCCGGCGGGCGACGAGGACAAGCGATTTTCCTTTTTGCGCGAGCACTTTCGCCGTTTCGTATCCGATGCCTGAGCTGGCTCCTGTAATGACTGTGTATTTCATCTGTAATTCCCCATTTCTGTTTGGTATAGTGAAAGCCTACACGTTAGAGTGAACTCTAAGTCAAGCAAGAAAGGTGGTACGACATGTATACGATTTCTGAAATCAGTCAGTTGACAAAGACGACGGCCCATACGATCCGGTATTACGAAAAAGAAGGTTTGTTGTTCCCGACCCGGACGGCGAGCGGTATCCGGCGGTATGACGACACCCAGCTCAACTGGCTCCGCTTCGTCCTGCGTCTGCGGGCGACCCATATGCCGATCGAACAGATCCGGGAATATGTCGAACTGTTTCTTGCTTCGTCCGAGACGCATGATACATCTCTCGAGCGGCTCCGCCTCCTTGAAGTCCATCAGCAAAACGTGCGCGACCAGCTCGCTGAACTCGCACAAACGGAACAGCTGATTGCGGACAAGATTGCCGCTTACCGTAAGCTTCATCCCTCTGTTGCACCGGAAGCGTTCCGCTCCACTTAAGAAAACATCTGGTCCAGCTGTTCGAACACCTCGTTTAAACGGTCGGTCGCAAGTTTCCCGTAAGCATCCCCGAGACTGATTTCTGTTGAACAATACCCGTCTTTGTCGACGAGGTAACCGACAAGACCAATGCCCGTCGTTTCCTGAATCTGTTCGAGCTTAGGGGAGACCTCATCCGACTGCCCCGAAAAATGCAGGTGGAACATGTTCGAGACAGGGACTTCCGGCGTCGTGAAGACACCCGGCAACGCATTAAACCGTTCCGCCAGTTGTTTCGCGTTTTCATAATACTGACCCATCCGGTCTTTCCGGAGTTCATAATAATGGTCGGCTGAGACGATATACGGATAAAGACTGATCAAATCCCCGCCGTACCGTCGTTTCCAAATCCGCGCCGTTTGACAAAAGGCCGCCGGTCCCGCGAGTATCGCCCCGGCAATCCCGCCGAGTCCTTTATAAAACGAGATGTAGACGCTGTCGAACAAGGCGGCTATTTCCGCTGCCGTCTTTTGATAATAGGGCAACATCTCAAACAAACGGGCACCATCCAAATGAAGACGAATCCCCCGTTCGCGGCAATGCCGACTGATGGCTTCCAGTTCCGTAAATGTCGGGGCGACCCCGCCAATCTCGCGTTGCGGGAGTTCAAGCAACAGACAGGCAATCTCCGGCAAGGCCTTGATCTCGTCAAGCGTCATCAGCCGGTCCGCCTCGCCGACCAGCAGTGTCTGGATCGGATGAAGTTCCTTCAGACCGTCCTGTTCATGGATCTCGAGATGACAGAGCGGGTGATAGGCGACGGTCCGGTTCCCCGTCTCGTCGGACCAGATCCGTAAGGCGATTTGCTGTGCCATCGTCCCACTCGGGAAAAAGACCGCCTCTTCCATCCCGAGTAGGTCTGCCATCTTCTGTTCGAACGGTTCGATGAAGGGACCGGTACCGTACTGATCGCTTGAACGTCCGTCTTCGATTGCCGCGAACGCTGCGGTTAAGACGCCGACATTCCGTTTGCCATGGCCACTGACCTGTCCTGTAGATTGTTGAAAGGTCGTTCGTAATCGACTCATCTGAAAACCTCCATTTTTTTAGGAAATAATGACTATTTTTGGCTCATCACCATAACACGTGGTTGCTATTTTAACGACCAAGCTCAAGGCGCAATCTCAAAAAGAATCGTTCGAGGTTTCGGTAGCCA
>NZ_JACSMT010000029.1:0-32193 GCF_018618815.1 Exiguobacterium sp. s128
AAGGATCCGGTCGTCTTACTTTGGTTGATCCAGCGATTAAATGCCGAAGGCGTCAAGTCATATTCCCGAATGATATCGGCGCGTGATTTGCCATTCAAATGGAGTTGGACCATCTGTTGTTTGAATGAATCGCTAAAAATTCTTCGTTCCCGTTTATTCATGAAGGTGATTCTCCTCTGCTGTTCATAATTTTCCTAAGTCTAATTGACCTTAAGGTTTATGTCCAACTAACTGTAGACCATCCAGTTCTGAATAATTATAAAATCAGTGGGGACAGTTGTTACCTGCTCGAATGTCGCTTTCCATCTAACAAAGAATTGGATTCGTTTTTAGTTGATTTAAATGTGCATGTGAACTATCAATTATCCATTGTGATTAACAAATGAGTGAACGCGACTTCACGATTATGAACACACGAAAGCCTTGCCTCCGTCGACCGGAAGCAAGGCTCTTTTGAATTGCCATGATGTTTTTCTCTCTATTAGATGCCTTCGTAGGCGAGTTCCATGATCTGACGGAGTTCCGTCACGAGCGGCATTTTCGGATTCGCTGTTGTACATTGATCTTCAAACGCATCGACTGCCATCTTGTCGAGTTTCGCTTCGAAGTCCGCTTTTTTGATGCCTTGGGCTTTAAACGACATCTTGATGTTGAGGCGTTGTCCGAGTTCTGTGATCGCTTGGATGAGTGATTCGACACCTTGTTCCGTCGTTGCTGCCGGCAGACCGAGGTAACGGGCGATTTCCGCATATCGTTCATCCGCGATGAATGATTCATATTTCGGGAATGAAGCAAGTTTCGTTGGTTTCGCTGCATTGTAGCGGATGACGTGCGGCATCAGAATCGCATTTGTCCGACCGTGTGGTGTGTGGAACTCCCCACCGATTTTGTGCGCGATTGAGTGGTTGATGCCGAGGAAGGCATTGGCAAACGCCATCCCTGCCATCGTTGACGCATTGTGAACTTTTTCGCGTGCTTCCGCGTCTGAACCGTTATCGTAAGCGCGTGGCAAGTAGTCGAAGATCATCTTGATTGCTTTTAATGCCAGTCCGTCCGTATAGTCGTTCGCAAGGACTGAGACGAACGCTTCTGTCGCATGCGTCAAGACGTCCATTCCTGTATCAGCTGTGATTGAAGCGGGCACCGTCATGACGAATTCTGGATCGATGATCGCGATGTCTGGTGTCAATGCATAGTCAGCAATCGGATATTTGACGTTTTTCTCTTTATCCGTGATGACCGTGAACGGTGTGACTTCAGAACCTGTTCCTGACGTCGTCGGAATCGCGACGAACTTCGCTTTGTTTCCGAGTTCCGGGAATTTATAAGCACGTTTCCGGATATCGAGGAATTTTTGACGTAAGTTTGAGAACTTCTCATTTGGTTGCTCATAGAACAGCCACATGCCTTTCGCTGCATCCATCGCAGATCCCCCACCAAGGGCGATGATTAAGTCGGGTTGGAAGTCCCGCATCGCTTGTGCCCCGATTTCGACCGTCGTGACTGACGGGTCAGGTTCGACTTGGTCGAAAATCCGGTAGCTGACACCTGCTGGTAAGTTTCGGATGACTTTATCGGCGTAACCGAATTCGACCATCGATTGATCAGTGACGATCAAGGCCCGTGAGACGTTTTGAATTGATTTCAAGTATTGAACCGAGTTTTTTTCAAAGAAAATCTTTTCCGGTACTTTGAACCACTGCATGTTCACGCGTCGTCTCGCCACCTTCTTGATATTGAGTAGATGTTTCGCCGTTACGTTTTCAGAGACCGAGTTTTTCCCGTATGATCCGCAACCAAGTGTCAGCGATGGAGTCAATTCGTTATACAAGTCACCAATCCCACCGTGTGCTGACGGGCTGTTGACAAGGATTCGGCAGGCTTTCATCCGGAGTCCGAACGCTGTCATCAAGTCATCGTTCGTCGTGTGGATGACCGCCGTGTGACCGAGACCACCGATTTCAAGCATCCGTTCGGCGACGTGGAAGGCGTCTTCTGTTGATTGGACGCTATAGGCACCAAGGACGGGACTTAGCTTTTCATGTGAGAGCGGTTCTTCGGTGCCGACTTTTTCGAGTTCGGCGACGAGCATGACCGTATTGCTCGGGACTTCGATGCCCGCTTTCGCTGCGATCCATGTTGCCGGTTTCCCGACGATGTCCGCATTGACGGCACATGTGTCGGTTTTGATGACAAGTGCTTCAAGACGTTTTTTCTCGTCTGCTGTACAGAAGTAGCAACCGAGCGCTTCCATCTCTGCCCGCACTTCTGCATAAATCTCTTGATCGACGATGACCGCTTGCTCGGAGGCACAGATCATTCCGTTATCAAATGTTTTCGAGAGGACCAAATCACTGACGGCCCGCTTAATTTTTGCTGATTTTTCGATGTAACACGGTACGTTCCCTGGTCCAACACCAAGTGCCGGTTTGCCGGTTGAATACGCTGATTTGACCATGCCGGCTCCACCCGTCGCAAGAACCATCGCGATGTCGGTGTGGTTCATCAAGACTTTTGTTGCTTCGAGAGACGGTTGTTCGACCCACTGGATACAATCTTGCGGGGCACCAGCTTTAACGGCAGCGTCACGTAACGTTTTGGCCGCTTCAAGTGAGCAATTTTGTGCGGACGGATGAAAGGCGAAGATGATCGGGTTGCGCGTTTTGATCGCAATCAACGCTTTGAACATCGTCGTTGATGTCGGATTCGTCACAGGTGTGACGCCACAGACGACACCGACCGGTTCCGCGATGTAGGTGATCCCGTTTTGGACATCTTCTTCTAAGATCCCGACCGTTTTTTCATCACGAAGACTGTTATAGATATATTCCGTCGCAAACATGTTTTTGATCATTTTATCTTCAAAGACACCACGTCCTGTTTCTTCAACCGCAAGTCGTGCGAGTTCGACGTGCCGTTCGAGACCGGCAAGCGCCATGTCACGGACGATTACATCGATTTTCGTTTGATCAAATGTTAATAGTTCTTGTAACGCCGTTTGACCTTTCGCGACGATTTGATTGATTGCTTGTTCGACAGGTGAGACATCTTGTTTGATTTTTTCTTTGACAGCCATGTTAGGTTTCCTCCCTATTTTGGAACGAATCTGAGTCTGCATTTCCTTACTACATGTTAGGAATGCCAAGCTGATATCGAGTAGTTTGTGCTTTCCTTCACAAATCAATCATACCGCCTTTTGCTCAATTTGTGCATGACCATCCTGTGAACTATTTCACATGAATGAGAACGTTTTCATTAAAACAACCTGTTCTGACGCAAGGATCCGTCTTTTCATCCCTCTCCTGTGACAACTGTCACAACAATTCATGAATCTGCTTGTCTGACCAATCGTTCATCGTGTACGCTAGGAATAGTTCCATCATTCATTTGTCTTAAAGGAGGAAGTTTCATGTCAATCGTTAATCAAATGCTTGCGTTTAATCAACAGTTCGTTGAAGAAAAACAATACGAACAGTTCATCTCGGATAAATTCCCGGATAAGAAGGTTGTGATTCTGACCTGTATGGATGCACGTTTGACGGAGCTCCTTCCACACGCCCTTGGTCTTAAAAACGGTGATGCGAAAATCATCAAAAATGCCGGGGCCGTTCTGTCCCATCCGTTTGGTTCCGTCATGCGGTCGATCCTCGTCGCTTTGTATGCACTTGGTGCAGAGGAAGTCATTGTCATCGGACATCATGACTGCGGCATGAGCACGATTGATCCGGCAAAGATGATTGCCGAGATGCAAGACCGTGGAATCAATGAACAGGTGTTGCATACACTGGATGCTTCCGGTGTCGACTTGAAACAATGGTTACGCGGCTTCACTTCGGTCGAGGAAAACGTCAGCCACTCGGTTGGTCTGATCAAAAACCATCCGTTGTTACCACCGGGAACAGAAGTCCATGGACTCGTCATCGATCCAGGGACCGGAAAACTCGATCAAGTCGATTGCTGAAGACCATTTAATGAAGAAGAAAGGTAGGACCTGTCTCAATCTGACGTCAGGCCTACCTTTTTTGTGTTTTTTTCTTGACAGTCAAAAGAACGGTCTGTATGATACTTTAGTATAGTACAGTGATACCAAAAGAAAGCGTGGTTTTAGTTATGTTTAATGCCGTTATTATTGCCGTTGTTCTATTATTTGTTTTAGCCATCTTCCGCGTCCATATCGTCCTCGCGATGGTCCTCAGTGCTCTTGCCGGTGGATTGATCGGCGGTCTTGGTCTCAATACGACGATCGGAACGTTTGCCGAAGGGCTTGGCGCCGGAGCCGAAATCGCTCTTAGTTACGCCCTGCTTGGCGCATTCGCCGTCGCCTTGTCAAAAACCGGTCTTCCGGATGCCTTGGCGCACGCTTTGATCACACGTTCCAAAGGATCAGCGGATGCGACATCCGTCAAAAAGCTCAAAGGATTCATCATCTTTGCGATTCTCTTGCTCGCCATCAGCTCGCAAAACGTCTTGCCGATCCACATCGCCTTTATTCCGATCATCATTCCGCCATTACTCGGTCTCTTTAATGAAATGAAGATTGACCGTCGTCTGATGGCGATCGTCATGACATTTGGTCTTGTCACACCGTACATGTTCCTGCCGATCGGTTTTGGTGATATTTATTTAAATCAAATCCTGTTACCGAACATCGAAAAAAATGGAATGGACATCGCTGGCGCGTCCGTCGTCCAAGCGATGGCGATTCCGGCACTCGGGATGCTCATCGGACTGTTGATCGGTCTCTATAATTACCGGAAACCGCGCGAGTATGAAATGCGCAATATCGCACCGGACGATTACGAGATTCCCGTCATCACGAAAACGAAGTTATTCCTCAGCGGGCTTGTCGTCCTTGCGACACTGGCTGTCCAGTTGACGACAGAATCGATGATCATTGCTGCGACGACCGGTCTTGTTTTATTCCTCGTCCTCCGACTCGTGCGATTCAGTGAAGCGGACGACGTCATTACCCGCGGCATGCGGATGATGTCGTTCATCGGTTTCGTCATGATTTCCGCGAACGGTTTCTCAAACGTCCTCCGGAAAACGGGCGATATCAACCCGCTCGTCGAGAATTCGAAATCCTTGATGGGGGACTCGCAACTCGTTGCGGCCTTCGTCATGCTGTTGATTGGTTTGCTCGTCACGATGGGCATCGGTTCAAGTTTCTCGACCGTCCCTGTCATCGCCGCGATCTTCGTCCCACTTTGTATCCAATACGGATTCAGTTTAGAAGCGACGATCGCCATCATCGGAACAGCTGGTGCACTCGGTGACGCTGGTAGTCCGGCATCGGATTCGACACTCGGTCCGACCAGCGGACTGAATGCAGACGGCCAACACGATCACATGCGTGAGACCGTCATCCCGACGTTCCTGCACTACAATCTGCCGTTACTCGTCTTTGGTACGATTGCTGCGATGGTCTTGTAACTGATCTTTCTACGACAATGAACCAACGTCTTTTGCTGACGTTGGTTCTTTTTTTAGGTTGCTTTGTCCGATCCAGCTTCTCGTTTTTTCCGTTAAAGATGCTGTCTGCATATCAGTTTAGTGGAGTCCATCATGTTTTTCTTTCAATTTCTGCGTTTCTTCTCTAATATAAAGGGATGAAGTGAAGCAAAAGGAGTGTTCGATGTGTTATCTCAGGTTGTCAACAACGTCTTATTATATTTAGCCGACTTAGGGTATTTTGGGATTGCACTTGGTCTCATGATTGAAATCATTCCGAGCGAAATCGTTTTATCCTATGGTGGATTCATGATTTCCCAAGGAACGATCGGCTGGCCGCTTGCTGTCGTCGCCGCTGTCATTGGTGGTTTGTTTTCGCAATTATTTTTATATTGGTTTGCCCGTTACGGCGGTCGACCGTTGATCTTGAAATACGGGAAATACCTGTTGATTACGGAACACCACCTTGATCTCGCAGAACGCTGGTTCGTGAAGTACGGACAAGGTGTCATCTTTGGGGCCCGCTTTATCCCGGTCGTCCGTCACGCGATTTCGATCCCTGCTGGTCTTGCCAAGATGGATCAGACCAAATTCTCACTCTACACGATCCTAGCGATCATTCCCTGGTCGATCTTGTTTCTTTATCTCGGAGAGACGCTCGGAACGAACTGGCGCTCGATCAAAGAAGTCGCCGCTCCCTATACGAACGGGGTCTTGATCGCCGCCGTCGTCATGATCATTCTTTATGTAACGCTGAAAAAACGGCAGCGTACAACGTAATTCAAGTTTTGCAGTCTGTCCTCCGTGGCAGACTGTTTTTAAAAAGGAGCGACTTACCTTGGATACTTCCAACACATTAAAAATTCACCTCGACCGTGTCACGGCTTCTCAAGTGACGGGCAAGCACGTAGCGACCGGACTGACGATTTCAGGACAGATCATGATGATTGAACAGATTTACGATACAAAACGCCATCGTGATGTGCTACACGTCCACCGGCTGTTTGATCAGTGGCGGACGACAACGATCGTCGCGCAAGCAGAAACGGAGTTCAGTTATGTTGATGCGTTTTCAGACGGTCGGATCCTGCTTGTCGCCTCACGGTGTGACGATGATGTCGATGGATCGTGGTTACCGAATGCTTTCATTTATGATTCATCCGGTCATTTATTGGATCGTTTTTGTCTCGATGACGGCATTCAAAATGTCCATGTCGATGAAAAAGATCAGATTTGGGTCAGTTATTTTGACGAAGGCGTCTTTGCGGATGCCGCAACCAACTCGATCGGATCGTTTGGTTTAGCCGTCTTTGACGAACACGGTCAGGCTGTCTTTAAAAATAAGGATTATCCGATCGATGATTGTTATGCGTTAAACGTCTGTTCGTCAAACGATGCGTGGTTTTTCTACCATCCGGATTACCGGATCGTTCACCTTGAAAACGGGAAAGGTACCAGTTACGCCGCTCCTTTACGACAGTTTTCCGATTTCATCGTCCACGGCGAGCATTTGATTTCAACTGATAATGACAACACTTATCTATTGAAACGTGACGGCAATCGTTATGACGAGCAGGCCCGGATTCAATTTGAATCGGAAAAAGGAACGCCGCTTCAAGGGACGATCAAGATGCGTCAGGACCGGATCGTCCTGTCGACCGAGACACGTTTATATGCCGGAACGTTTAGTGACTTCATCGTTGAGTAAGAAAACAGCCGAACGCTCGCCAAATCATGGCGTGTCCGGCTGTTTTTTATTTTTTAAGCGCTCCTCTAGCATTCATTGCCGCAAATACGACCATCGCGATACTGAGCACGGCCGCGACGATTACACCTTGCGTATAGACACTCCAGTCGATTGCGTCACGTAACAAAACTGCCCGCATTCCTTCCATGATATAGGTCGTCGGATTGAGCGTCGCCGCAACCTTCAGCCATTCGGCTTCGATCAGTTCCTTGGGGACGAATGTCGTCGATAAGAAAATCAACGGGAAAAATAATAACGTCCCCGCTTGTGCTGCCTGTGCGTTCCGGGTTTTCAAGGCGACACCGACCGAGTACCCGGCGAATGCGAGACCAAAGCCAAGCGCCAGAACGATCGTCAGGAAGAAACCGGCCGCTCCTGCCGGGATCGACAGACCAAGTAAAAACCCCATTCCGAAGATCAACAACGTCTGAACAAACAATTGCAACATGCCGGCAAGCATCGGTCCGAGGACAATCGCCGTCCGAGAGACCGGTGTCAGCAAGAGCCTTGCGAAATAACCACTTTCGATATCCTTGACAAGAGCTTGACCGGCTCCCCCCGCACCACCCACCGCACCGGAAACGATCGAGACCGGTAAGATGAAGTTCAGGTAGTCGACCCCGCCGAACTGAGGCAGACTGGAGATGCCGGATAATCCGCTCGTATAAACGAGTAAAAAGAAGACGCTGATGATCAAGTTCGGGATGAATGAAAACGGATTCCGTAACGTTACGAGTAAACTGCGTCGTGTCAAAATCATCGTCTCGCGCCACATCTCACTTCTCCTCCTTATAGGCTTGACCGGTCAGTTGGATGAAGACATCGTCGAGCGACGGTTGCTTGACGACGAGCGAGCGTGCCGTCAACTGATGTTCATCCAGGTAACGGACAACTTGTTTCAGCGTTTCCGTCCCCTCTGACGGAAGCAGAATCATTCCTTTTTCGAGTCGTCCGGCAAACGCCTGTCTAAACGCTTCCGTCGCTCGGTCGTCTTCGAGCACGACCTCAATCCGTTCTGCCCCATTCATCGCCTTCAGTTCCGTCGCCGTCCCTTCGGCAATCAATTTCCCTTCATTGATGATCGCAATCCGGTCTGCCAACTGATCGGCTTCTTCCAAGTATTGTGTCGTCAAAAAAATCGTCGTCCCGTATTCTTCGTTCAAGCGCCGGACCTCCGTCCAGATTTGTTGCCGGCTCGCCGGGTCAAGTCCCGTCGTCGGTTCGTCCAAAAAGAGGACAGCCGGTTGATGGACAAGCGTCAACGCCAAATCAAGACGCCGTTTCATCCCGCCGGAATACTTACCGGCTCGACGATTGCCGTCGTTTGATAACCCGACCAATTCCAACAGTTCGGTTGCCCGAGTCGTCGCCTTGGCTTGCGAAAACCCAAATAATTTCCCTTGCAGGACAAGCAATTCTCGTCCGGTTAAATCATTGTCGATGCCCGTCTCCTGCAGCGCGACACCGATTTGGAGACGGACATTTTTTTGATCCCGTTGTATGTCATACTCATTAATCGTCGCGTGACCGGACGAAACAGAAATCAAGGTCGTCAACATCTGAACCATCGTCGACTTCCCGGCACCGTTTGGCCCTAAAAAGGCAAAAATCTCACCTTTTTTCACCTGAAACGAAATCTGATCCACGACTTTTTTCCCGTTGTATTCCTTCGTCAACTGCTCTACCTGGATCACGGTCACCCTTCCTTTCTGCTAGAGAGATCGGTTCGATACTTAAGCGACTACATTACCTTTACCCCTTTTTAGACATTTGTACAAAAAAAGAGCAAACCCACTTTCGGATTCGCTCGGCTCATACTAGGTTAGAGACATCGGTCACGACGCAACCTTCCATTTTTCTTTTAATTCTTGAATACGTTCGCTTCCTTCATATGAATTCATCCAGAGGTTCATCACATCGATCACTTCCGTTTGACGATCCTGGACGAGATAACTTTTTTCGGCTGGAATCCACTTTTCACTAATCTTCGGAGCACCTAACCGCGTGTCCAAAGACGCATAATAAATCGCTTCGACGGTATCGGTGATCATGACATCGACCTCCCCCGTCGCAACAGCTGCCGGGATGGTAAGATTGTCCGCATACATGACGATATTCGCCTGATCAAACGTCTGCCGGACGAATTGTTCATTTGTCCCGCCCGGATTCAAGCCAATCGTCACATCCGGACGATTGATCGTTTCGATTGAGGTCAGACGGTGTTTGTCTTCTAAACGGACGAGCGGCGTTTTTTGGAACGACAAGTAACTTTTCGTGAAGTCGCCGACGATTTCGCGTTCGATGTTTTTCGTGACGCCACCGACGACCATATGGAACCGCCCTGCCCGTAAGTCACGTGTCAATGTCGCCCAGGTCGTCGGGACGAACTCGACTTCAAGTCCGGCCGTCTTCGCGAACGAGCGGATGACTTCAATATCGAATCCTTCGTACTCATTCGTCTGACGGTTCAAGTACGTAAACGGTTTATAATCACCCGTCGTCCCGACAACGATCTTCTTCGTCGTGAAGACGTTTTGTTTACTGACTCCAAGCGTATCCGGCAAATCCTTCAGCTTCGTCACTGCGAGCAGGCTCGAAAGCAACAGTCCTCCACCAAGCGCCAATCCTTGTCGTTTATTCACTCCACTCGCATCCTCTCTCTGTCTCACGCTGTTTTCTGTATAATACTCAAAACAGTATCATATTCTTTTATCTTATCCAAGAGTTTTTTGATTATTTCGGCAGTTCTTACCTTTCATGTCCAATTGTCAAGCCCTCTTGATTGCAGGAAGCAACTACTTTCTTCCATACTGGTAAAGAACGAATCAACGAATGGGAGGAATGGAAGATGAGTAACGTATTCATTATTGGAGCAAACGGAAAAGTCGGTCGTCAGGTGGCGAAGCAATTGAGTGGATCCATCCATGATGTCCGTGTCGGCTTGCGCTCGCCCGAACAATTCGCAGATTTCGAAGCGCTTGGCGCAACACCGATCCTACTCGACCTGGAACAGGACGTCTCAGCCCTTACAGATGCCATCAATGGGAGTGACGTCATCATCTTCACGGCTGGATCGGGTGGACATACCGGTGCCGATAAAACGATTTTGATCGATTTAGACGGAGCAGCGAAATCAATCGCAGCAGCTGAACAAGTCCAGGCGAAACAATTCATCATGGTCAGTGCCTTGAACGCCGACTCACCGGAAACATGGTCAGACAGCATGAAACCATATTATGTCGCGAAACATTATGCCGACCGTCTGCTTCGGGACAGCTCGCTTGCCTATACGATCTTACGTCCGGGTGGTTTGACCGATGACGCTGGAACAGGTGCCGTCACGACAGACCCGGCTTCAACGGACAAGACGACGATCGCACGCGTCGATGTCGCTCGTGTCGTCATTGCATCGATTGAACAGGAATCTGCGTACCGTCAAACGATTCCCCTGCTCGAAGGAACGACACCGATTGCCGATATTTTTGCTTAATATGAAAAATGAGCTCAATCCAAATGGATCGAGCTCGTTTTTGGTTACGATGCTTGTTTTACTTCAATGATATGGGCCTGCTCCCGGCGTAGCGCAGTCAGAATCAAGGTAACAGCAACTGTGATCAGCAAGATGACCGTCAGGCGGACGACAAAGGACGAGATATCGCCATTAAAGTAAATCAACCGGGTCAATCCGGCGACTGCATTCGGGACTGGCAGATAGTGTCCGATTGTCTGATAGAACGGGGCCAGCATCGATGGCGGGACGATGTTTCCTGCCGTCATCAACTGAAACGGAATCAAGGCGACATTGACGAGGGGCGCAATCGGACCGAAAATCGTGAAGTTCATCTGGGTGACACCGATACAGGCTGCCGTCAACAACAGTTGGAAGGCCCATACCTTGATAAAGGACGCTTCGATGTCAGAAAACGCAAAGGCAAGCGACACCATCACAAGCGGGACGACCAAAAGCACGATGCCGTGCAACAGTTGTTTACTCCAAAAGAGCGACCACTTCGAATGCTGGTTTTTTAGAATCTGTATCACGAGGTTAAACTGGATCCCCATCGTCATGACGGCGATGTAGATGACGAATCCCAACAGAATCGGTAACATCGATGTCGAAAAATCAGATACTTGATGCTCGACGATGACGTCAGACGTAATCACGGGTTTTCCATTTAACATCTGGCTGATCTCAGACGTCGCCTGTTTAAGAATGCCGTTCGCGAACTCGGCATTTGCCTGATTAACATGGAACGTCAATTTCTTTTGATCCGCTAAGTCGGCAACGAGGACCATCTCGACTTTTCCTGCATCGAGTTGTTTCAGCCCTTCTGTTTCCGACGAGACGGATTTGGCGGTAAAGGGACTTTCCTTTTGCAGGTTTTCATACAAACCGGCCGTCGAACTTTCCTTGACGACGGCGACACGTAATTGGTCGAGGCGCTCAGTTGCCCCTTGGTACCCCGTCATCCAGACGACGAGAAATAAAGTCGGGACGATCAAGGCAAACATCAACCCGACTTTCGTTTGGGTGATTGAAAAAACATCTTTAAAGGTCTTCATGTGTTTTGCTCCTTTTTATATGCATTACTTATAATAGCACGTGCAACTATTTACTTAAAAAAGAGAAACCACTTACGTCACGTTTTTGTGAATGGTTTCAAGTGTTTTGATAAAATGTTTGATTTCTTTTTTGGAGAGACCGGAAAAAGCTTGTTGCTGCAGTTCACCGAGCGTCGGTTCCAACATTCGGATGACCTCTGCCCCTGCTTTTGTCGTCAGTAGGATGAACGCCCGCCGGTCCCGTGGATCAGCAGAACGGATGACAAGTTCCTTCTTCACCAGTTTATCCAGGATCTTTCCGACCGTCGTCTGATCCCGTTCCGTGAACAGGGCCAACTGCTTTTGCGAGATTCCTTCTTGCTTATGAAGTTCACTCAAAACCGAAAACTGTTCCGGTGTCAGATCGTGTTCTGCCATCCGTTTCGTCGCGGCACGCTTGAAGGAATGATAGCTGCGTGACAGTTGCATACCAAGTGACCAATCTGCCTCTTTCACTTGAACTCCCCACTTTCGAAATAAATAGTTGCACTACTTATTATTTCAACTTATTTACTATATGCCGGATGAGGTGGTTTGTCAAACGGATAAGTGATTCTCTCTCCGTTTGTCGTTATAGACAGCATTGCGGTCTTTCAACCGTTGCATTGCAGCCATGACTTTATCAAAATCGGATAGATCGTTCGGTGTATTCGGAGTCGTCAAGATATGGGCTACTCTACGATAAGCAATGGTTTTTCCGTATCCCATCAATACATAGACAGCACGGTTATATTGTTGAATTTCTTGCCAATCTACATCACCATACACAACACGATAATAAGCATCTTCACTATGCTGTGGTGCAGGAATATCAATATAATCGATTGGGGTTTGATGAATGGCCATAATTTCACTTCCATCTCTAATTTTTTTCACGACGAAAACGATTTAATCGCTTCGATATGCGCGTCCTTGACCTGTTGATCGACTTGAGATTGCTGTTTGAGTTGCTCGTAGACCGAATCAACTTGCATTGATGTCAAACGTTTGACTGTCGCCAGCCGCTTGATCGTACGACGTAAATCGTTTCGTTTGATGACGTGGACATGACTGGAATCAATCGTAATCTTTTTCAGTTCACACCGTTCACTGAAGACGATGACAGATTGAAAGACATTGTCTTCCACTGTTTTGGCTAAAAACTGTTCCATGCTTTTGAGGTGTTGCTCGTTTTGTTTGATCGGGTTGTAAAACCGTTGCTTGTAGCGGTTTTTAAACATTTGTGTCCACTGCCGGTCGGCTTCTTTTCCAAAAATCCAACCACTGTAGTTTTTCGACTCTAAGACGTAGATGCCGCTTTCGTGAATAAACGTGATATCGATTTCCGTTAGACCCTTCCCCCGTACTTTTGGTAAATAGGTGTTCATGACAAACTTCCCGTAGCCCTCGACTTTTTCAAGCTGACGCGTCGTCAAGTATTCTCCCCAAATGCCTTTGTCGCGGACGGCTTTCAGGAAACGTTCCTGCGTGACTTGCTTGTATGTACTTTTTTCAAACGATCGTCGCCGGAAATAAAACAAACTTCCGAGCGTGACGATGAATCCAACAATTAGGATACTTCCGATGAGAAGTAATGTTGGAATCAGTGCAGCTAACAGTTCTTCCACTAATTTCATTCCTTTCTTTATGTAACCCTTAATTTTCCACTATCCTAGAATAAACGGAATTCTTTAGGATTTCCACTAATTGTTACAGAGTACATGCTGTGGTACGGTAAGAAAAAGGAGGGTTTTTGATAATGGACTCATTTTTTTCCACATGGTTGCCCTTGATCCTGCTAATCATCGTTTGGCAATCCGTTTCCCAGCAACTCGCAAAACTTCGCATGACACAACAGCAAACACTACGTGAACTGACACGTATTCAAGAACATCTCGGCATGACTGATGCCGAAAGCAGTCACAGCCTACTGAATGAACAGATTGAGCAACTTCTGTCTGACCATGAGACGGTGGAAGCGATTAAACTGGTTCGGGGTACTCTCGGGTATCCATTACTTGAAGCAAAACAATATGTCGATGCGATCAAAGAGACATCGTCGGACAGAAGCTGAACGAACAACAGGCAAGTCTTCCGAGAGGAGGACTTGCCTGTTGTTTTGTTCATCGAACGGGTTTTAATTACGTCTCTATCCGTGACTTTAATCGTGAAACCGTGCCCATGTCTTTAGATCCGGTAACAAACATTGCTGTTTTTGTCCGAACCATTCATGCCGGTGCTTGGCTATGAAATCATACACGACATCTCGTAACGGTCGTGGCATCCATCGAAAACCTGACAGAAGCGGCCAAGCACTGTTTAAATGCTTGGTAATCCGAAGCGCCGCATCCGATCTGACGTACGGCACTCCCTGTTCAATCACGACGACACTATTTAAATCCGTCGACAACCGGTGTTTTTGAATCATCTGTTGACCAATTGTTCCTTGCAGCGACGCAAAGTCATAATAACCTTGATCGCGTTTTAGGATGAACTGGACACTGGCATCACACAAATTGCAGTCCCCATCAAATAAAATCAGTGGTTTCATTGATATTTACTCCTCACAGATCAACCGGGATCAATCACGCGCTGCCAAACGGTATAGTAAATCAAGCATTTCGATGTACAGCCAGATGATCGTGACGATCAATCCGAACGCTGCGACCCACTCCATCGATTTTGGTGCCCGCGCCTCGACTTGTCGGGCGATGAAATCAAAGTCCATCACAAGTGAGAGTGAGGCGACGATGACGATGACGAACTGGATCCCGATTGCAAGCGGCGAGCTGCCCGTCATGAACGGTAAGCTGATGCCGAACAACGTCAAGAGTAAGTTAACCCCGTACAGGACGAGAATCGACAGGATAGCAGCCGTGACGGCCGAACGGAACCGTTGCGTCACTTTGATCATGCCCGTCGAATAGACGAACCACATCGCAAACGAGACGACGAATGTCGCGAGGACCGCTTTCCCGACTAACCCTGGGTACATGCTTTCAAACATCAACGAAATCGCTCCGACGGCGACCCCTTCGACAATCGCGTAGACCGGTGAAAGAACCGGTGCTGTCCGTGGTTTAAACGTGATGATCAGGGCGAGAATCAAGCCGAGGACGACGCCACCAATCAAGGCGGGGACTAAAAATTGCGGATTCGCAGCTAAGAAGAACCACGTTCCACCGGCTGCTGCCGTGACGAGGGCAAGTAAGAGGAAAATCTTACTCATCGTCCCTGCTTTTGTCATCGGTCGTTCACCAGCGCGCGCCGTCTCAAAACCACGGCGCAAGGCAGGATTAACTTTGAATCGTGTTGCCATCTTGCGTTCACTCCTTCTGTTTTTGTATTTCTTAATACGGTTGTTTCCCGGAAAAGTTTCAGCTTAACCAACTATTTAAGGCATTCAGCTGAAACATGACGACGGGAATCGATTCCTTTGCCGAGACGAGGTGCGATGTCGCTTGTCCGACTTTGCCTATCGTCACGAATGTCTCATCCGTCAATCCTTCACCGATCGGTCCAAACGGATCACTGTCGATCATCCGGTGACGGTACGTGATGAAGACCTCTTGACCGGCTTGATTGACTCTACAGCCCGACTCTTCATCCGGGCGGACAATCCCGTATTCGGCATAATGCCAAACGGTTGTCGCATCCCACGGTGAACCGAGATGAAGAATCTGACCGTCCGCTTCGATGAACTTCTCAAGCGGTGAACCCGGACCAAATCCATTTTCAATCGTATGTCCGGCAACGAATGACGCTGCGTCTTTGCCCCACGCCGTAACCGACCACATCGGATGCTCACTGCGTTTGACGTCCGGGAATGTCCGAAACAGTTCCGGTACTTTCCCGATTCCGCGCGTCGGCGTCTTGGCCGGATCGTACGCCGGCATTTCCTGACGGATCGTCTCCCACCAGTCTTCCGGTACGGCGGGACGACTCCAGTTTTTCGGGTCTGAATTATCGGTGCTTTGTGCCGCCATCATGATCAGACCGTCTGCTGTGACGACCTCTTGCAACGCTTCGATGATCGATTGTGCGCCGCCCGGAATCCAACCGATTTCCTTCATCGAGCTGTGGACAAATACTTTCATTCCTGCCGTCACGCCGAGCTGTTTTAAATCAGCGATCAACATCGATTTCGTTACCATTTGTTTGGTTTCCATCTTACACCCCTCACTCGACGACAAGGCGAATCGTCGATCCTGTTTTACCTTGCGTGACTTCAATTTTCGCATCGACCCGCGATTTTAGTTCCTGGACGTGGCTGATGATTCCGACCATCCGACCGCTTGCCTGAATCGATAACAATGTTTCGATCGCCTGTTCAAGCGATTCCGGGTCAAGTGTACCAAACCCTTCATCGATGAACATCGTTTCAAGCGACACGCCGCCGCTTGCTTCCTGCACGACTTCCGACAGACCAAGCGCCAAGGCGAGTGAGGCCTTGAAACTTTCCCCGCCGGACAACGTCTTGACGTGCCGTGTCTGCGACGTATAGGCATCAAAGACGTTTAAATCGAGTCCGTACTTTTTCAAGCCCTTTCCGGCTTCCGTCTTCCGTTCAAGCAGGAAACGGCCCGACGTCATTCCGTGCAGATGCCGGTTCGCGGCTTGCAGGATCTCATCGAAATAGGCGGTTTGGACATACGTCTCAAACGTCATCCGTTGTGCATTTTCTCCGACCCCGACCCGTGCCAGCTCACCGATGATGCCGTACCGTGCATCTTCTTCCTCGATTTGCTGTTGTAGGTTCGACCAGGCATCGACCAATTGTTTGACGTGGAGCCGTTCTTTTTCGACACCGATTCGCTGGTCCGTCGCTTCGGTCAGTTCGGTTTCCGCCTGCCCGACAGACAGTCGGATCGTCGCTAAGTCCGGTCGGTCCTGCGCTTTTATGATCTGACGGATTCGCTCCAGTCCCGTCTCGACGTCCTGCCGTTTCCGCCGGTCGGCTTCCAGACGTTCCGCCAATTGCGCAATGTCTTGCCGCGTCATCCGCGCCTGTTCAAACTGTTCGATCGTCGCAAACCGTTCTTCTTGCAGGCTACGCTCAAACAATTCTTTCGCTTCCGTCCACTTCGATGTACGCTCCGTCAAGTCTGTTTTGATGTGCTCCAACCGATCGCGCCGCACCGCGACGTCTTGATCCAGTTGTTTTTTCTGATTGTGCGCTTCCGTCCGTGCTTCTTCAAACGACGCCAACCGTTTGCTTAACGTCTGCTGTTCCGTCTCTAATTCCCGGCGCGACGGAGCATCCGGATTCCGGGTCAACGTACCTTCGAGCCGTGCCAGTTCCAGCTGCAGTTTCGACTGACGATCTGTCTCTTCCTCGATCTGACGGTCCAACCGTTCCAGTACCTTCTCGATCGTCCGTACTTGTTGCTCGAGCTGTTGTTTTTGTTCCTGTTGCCGTTGCAATTCGGTTTCCTGAGCCTGCAAGGACTCGATTTCTGTCCGGATCGTCGTCAGATTGGTCGGAAGCTCCTTGCCTTGACCAAGCGTCGTGATGTCGTGTTCGAGTTGTCGTTTACGTTCCGCGACCGTCCGGTAGGTTGCCTGCAGTTCCTGATGCGCCGTCTGAGCTTTTAAGTAGACGTGGTGTAAGGCCTCGACATCAAGTGGTTCTGTTTTGACCGCAAGTTGCGGATGTGACGTACTTCCACAGACCGGGCAAGCGTCTCCGTCATGCAGATGCGCCGCCAGTTCTGCGGCCAGTTGACGGCGTTCGTTTTGCCGCCCTGTCGTATAGGCAAGTTCCGCCTGCTCTTTTTCCTGTTTGACCCGCGTTCCCTGTTCGATCAACCGAAGCCGTTCCGCTTCGTTTCGTTGCCATTCCTGCTGTTTTTGCTCAGCAGTCTGTAAGAGGAAACGCCGTTCCTGAATCGTCAGGCGGTTGCTCGACTCGTCCGTCATCGCGCCGACTCTTGTTTGAAGTGTCGTCCGTTCACTGCGCTTCTGATCACGTTCCTTGCGTAACGCTTCAGGATTCAGCTCAGCAATCGCCCGGGTTAACTGCTGTTGTTGTTTTAACAGCTGTTCTTGATCCTGCAACCGCTGTAATTCTTCTTCGATTTGCTCTAAGCGACGCATCACCTCACGCATTTCCGGTTCCTCTGCCGACAACCGATCGACGTCTTGATTCACCTGATCGAGCCGATGCAACAATTGCTCCAGTTCTGTCGAGACGTGTTGTTTCGTAGCCGTCAACTGCTGGACCGTTTGCTGTTCCGATTGAAACGTCTCGAAAACTCCACTGATTGCCGCCGCCCGCGTCGCCGCGTCGTACCGTTCCGTCTGACGTTTCATATCCGGCAATGTCACCGCGAGTTGTTGTTCGAGTCGCAACAACTGATCATACTCACGGAACGTCTGTTCAAGTTGTTCCGCCTGACGCAAACGTTCTACCAGCTGTTGAACCGATTGACGGACAGTCTGTTCCACCGTTTTCGTCTGTTCGATTTTCTCATCAAGTGATGTGAGTAACTGATCCGTCTGATGCCGGATTGTCGTTTCCGTCGCCTCTGCCCAGTTCAGCTCAAGCGGCAGTTCTTCAAGTTTCGACAACTGCTTCGTCTTCGTTTCTTTGATGGCTGCTGCGAGATCCAGCGCTTTGCGGTGCAAACGTTGTTGGAACTCACCATACTGTTCCGTCTTGAACAGTTGCTTCAAAATCTGGAGCTTGTCTTTTGACTCTGCCATCAACAGTTCCCGGAATTTATTTTGCGGCAACAAGAGAATTTGCGAAAACTGTTTATGGTCCAGTTGCAATAACTCCTGGACCTGTTGGCGGATTTCCGGAATCTTTAAGGCGAGTGGTTTCCATGCTTCTCCATCGTGTCGTGCCAGTTCCGCTTCGTGTCCATAATCCGTCTTATTGACCGGATGGGGTTGACTCGGTTGGCGGATGATCCGGTACCGCTCGCCTTTTAAGAGGAACTCCAGTTCGACTTCCGTCTTTTGGTCCGGTTTTGCGAAATGACTGCGCAAATCGCTCATTTCCCGTTCACCGCCGGACGTCTCCCCGTACAACGCAAACGTCAATGCATCAAAGATCGTCGTTTTACCGGCTCCGGTATTGCCGGAGATGACAAACATCGTTCGACCGGCGAGTTGACGGAAATCAATCGTCTCTTCGTCCGCAAACGGTCCGAAAGCACGTAACGTTAATCGTTCTGGACGCATGCTGCTTCCTCCTCTAAAACGGTCTGCATCGCATCCGTTGGTTGTTTTTCGCGGACGGCTTCATAAAATTCACTGAACAAATCCGTAATCGTCGCCGCCTGGACCTGATCACGTGAGGCTTGCACAGCGCGTGTACTTTCGCGTGTAAAACCGGTTCGCTCCAGATGCAAGATGTTCGGATAGATTTTTTTCAGTTTCCCCATCGGATCAATCAAGGCTTCTGCGTCCGTCAGGTTGATTTTGATGTAATCGTCCGTCGTTTGTGTCGTGACAAACGCCGGGTCCGTCAGTTCAGCAAGGTTCCCGGTCAGTTCCCGTAAATCCCGTTTGGCTGCCAACGGCTCGAACCGGCGATCAAATGTCCCGGTCTCGTTGAGCGTCAGGATATCGACACCTTTGAGATGATTCGCTTCCGAAAACGAGTATTTCAGCAATGAGCCGCTGTAGCGGATCGTCTCCGAGCGAATCGCCAGTGGATTATGCAAATGACCAAGCGCCGTATACGTAAACGGTGCAAAGGCACTAGCACTGACTTGCCCGGCCGTCCCGACCGACAGTTGCCGTTCCGAGTCCGTTTCGAGTCCACCGATTACAAACGCATGACCGACGAGGACACTTGGTCCTTCGATCGGCATCGACTCGATGATTTTTCGCATCGCTTCATCGTGCGTCCGGATCGATTCATCCTGGTAGACATAACGTACAGTGGCAGGATCCGCGAACGGGACCGGATAGAACCGAACGCCTTGGATCGTGATCGGCTCGATTGCCGGCGTTAATTTCCCTGCCAGATGAAGCCCCGCCCGTTGTAACATCGTCGTTCCGAAACTCAGCCGTTCAGCCGAGTCATGATTGCCGCTGATCGCGATGATCGGGATGTTTCGTTCGAGGACGATCTCGGCAAAGGTCTGGTCCAACAATTCGACAGCTTCCGTCGGCGGGACGGCACGGTCATATAAATCACCGGCGATAACGACGGCATCGGGCTGTTCCCGGTCAATCAGTTGTAACAATTCCTGCAGGACGAAACGTTGATTTTCAAGCATCGATTCGCCATGAACGATTTTTCCTAAGTGCCAATCGGCAGTATGAATCCATTTCACCTGTATCACGCTCACTTTTCCTCTATAATATCCTTATTTTAGCATGACTTGGAACGGTTCTGCCGGACGATTCATTTCTTAAAGGTCAGTCCTTGCTCCGCTAACGCTTGTTTAAGCTTCGGCATCGAAGAAGGACCAATGCCGTGCCATCTTCGAACCTCTTGTTCCGAGTGCGTCGCGAGGAGGACGAGCGACGTGACACCATGCTCTGCCAGGGCGCGTTTCGCCGGCTGACCAAGCATGGAAAAGACCTCCTGCTGTTTTTTCTCCATGTAGTTCCCCTCCTTTTGCTGGATACGACAAAAAAACCGTCACCCTATTGAGTAAGGTGACGGTCTTTCGTGATCCTGCTAACAGTTAGTTGTTAGTGCGTCTGACGCTTTTTACGAAATCGCTTCACCGAGGTGAAGATCGATACGGATCCTCCGATGATTGCACCGACGACGATCCCAGTCGTGAATTTACCACCGGAATGTGAATGTTTCGCAGCACCTGATCCAGTTTTTGTTATATGCTCTTCCTGTTTCTGCTCGAATAACTGTTGGAGAGGGGAGGATGTAGGCTCGACTTCGACGATCCGGTCAACTTCTTGCTGACGGTCTTCCCGACGTTCGACGCTGCAAGGTGACAGATAAAATGGATTCAGATTCGTCCGATATCGGTCTGGATTCCAATTCGCTTGCTGAACAGCATCAGCTGCATGGTCTGTCCGCTTCGTCTGATCCAATGACTGGATCGATTGATCGAATTCTTGTTTCATCGTAATCACTCCTCTTCACAATTCAAATCGTTCCAAATAAAGCTCCGACTTACGTCTGAAGTCTTATTTACCTCTTTTTCAAACATCTAAAACATGTATTCAAAAAAATGTTTTACTTTTTTGTGAACGCTTTCGTGAAATACGTCTCGTATACCTGCTTTGCCTGTTCAACATCCGGTTCCCCATGAATCAAGATCCGCCCGTCTGCAAAGGCGACAATCCGGTTCTGTTCCGTTTCGAACATCAGTAAATACGGGTTCCGTTGACTTTTAATCCCACGTGCCACCATCTCGTTTTCAAGCCGGACCAAATCCCGTTTCCCTTCTCCCCGGACTTGAACGGTATCCCGACCGCACAACGTCACGAATTGGAGCGGCGTTCCGTTGAGATAAGGATAGACGGCAGCGTCACCGCACGAAGGACATGTCGTTTGCTTTAAGGACGTGACATCGATCTGGCTCTGCTGATTCGTCCAAAGATCAAACGACAGCAACGTCTGACGTAGTACCGGTTTCGCACCCGTCAACAGTTTCAATGCTTCCGTCACTTGATGCGAGGCGACCAGTTGGACGGCCGGACTGATGATGCCCCGAGTATCACACGTATCCTGTTGCTTCGGCAGGTGATTCAGCAAACAATGCAGACAAGGCGTTTCCTTCGGCAAAACGGTGTATGTCATGCCGTAACTGGCGACACATGCCCCGTAAATCCAGGGAATTCCCTGCCTCGCCGCCGCATCGTTGATCAGCAGCCGGATTGAAAAATTATCGGTTCCATCGATGATCAAATCCATTCCGGCGATGAGCGCTTCAATCGTCTCAGCCGTCACATCCATGACCACCGGCTGAATCGTCACCGTCGCATTCACTTGACGCAAACGCCGTTGCGCCGCGATGACTTTCGGAAGTCGTTCTTCTGCATCCTGTTCCGTATACAACTGTTGCCGTTGCAGGTTACTCCACTCAACATAATCCCGGTCGACGAGTGTGACGTGTCCGACACCGGCTCGGACGAGTTGTTCCGCCCCCGCCGTCCCGAGCGCACCGAGACCGATGATGACGACGCGGCGCTCAGCCAGTTGATTTTGTCCACCTTGGCCGATCGGACGGAAGCGGATTTGGCGACTGTACCGGTCTGTCATGGGCGGCTGATTCCAGTCGTCGGACTGCTTGCTGTCGCATACCGTTTTTTCTCGATCCGCCCCGCTTCAAAACCAAGACGCCCGGCTTCGATCGCCAGTTTCATCGCTTGCGCCATTTTGACCGGATCGGTGGCATGGGCGACCGCAGAATTCAACAAGACACCATCAGCACCAAGCTCCATCGCGTAAGCCGCATCGGCCGGTGAACCAATTCCCGCGTCGACGATGACCGGGACCGTCATTTGTTCGATGATGAAACTGAGCGCGAGCGGGTTCAGAATTCCCTGTCCCGAACCAATCGGTGACGCTGCCGGCATGATGGCGTGACAGCCCAGTTCCTCGAGCCGACGGGCGAGCAACAAATCATCCGATGTATACGGCAAGACGATGAAACCGTCCTTGATTAATTCCTCTGCCGCCCGTAAGGTTTCGATCGGATCCGGCAATAATGTCTTGTCGCAACCGATCACCTCGACCTTGACCATGTCACACATGCCGGATGCCCGGGCGAGCCTTGCCAGCCGGACGGCTTCTTCCGCCGTTTTTGCGCCCGCCGTGTTCGGCAACAGGTCATAGCGACTTAAGTCGAGTGCCGCAAGTGGATTCGTCTGTTCCTTCGCAAAGACGTCAAAACGCCGGACGGAAAACGTTAAAATGTTCGTTTCCGATGCTTCGACCGCTTGTTGTTGCGTCTCAGCGTCCGGGTATTTTCCCGTTCCGAGTAATAATCGTGATGCAAATGTTTTTCCGCCAATTTCTAACATGTTATCCGCCTCCTACAAAATGAACGATTTCAACGACATCACCGGGTTGGACGTTCGTGTCCGTATACCGGAACCGGTCGATGATTTGATGATTTTGTTCGATGATGACGACCTCTTCATCAATGTTTAACTGCTGAATCAAGTCGTGTAGCGTCTTCGTTTGTTCCGCCAGTCGATAGTCTTTCCCATTTAATCGGATTTGCATGTATTCTCCTCCTCGTGTCGTCTGCAACAAAATGCCTCCAGTGCAACTTCCGGTTTTCGGTTCATGACACAATCAGCGAGGACTTGTGCTGTCACCGGAGCGAGCAAGATGCCGTGCCGGTGATGTCCCGTCGCGACCAACAAACCGTCAATTCCTTTGACCCGTCCAAGATACGGTAACCCGTCACGGGTCTGCGGGCGAACACCGGACCAGATGTCGATCAATGCCGCATCACGGATCGGCGGATACACGTCAATTGCTGCCGCCAACAGGTCCGAGACGCTGCCCGCGTTGACCGTCGTCGACTCCTCACCCACGTGTTCCGTTGCGCCGATGATAATCCGTCCGTCTGCTTTCGGGACAAGATACACCGTCTCATGAAACAAAGTCTGCTCAAGTCGACCGGTTGTGAGACGGACAGATAGGCATTCACCTTTGACCGGAAGCGTATCAATCGGAATCCCGATTGTTTGCAACAACGGTTCCGACCCTCGTCCACTAGCAATGACGACCTGCCGTCCAACCTGTTGTCCCCGGCTTGTCTCCACCCCGGTTACCGTCCCTTCGTCCCGCAGAAGACGCAAGACACTTACCTGTTCTTCAATCACTCCGCCCCGCTGCTCAATCGCTTGCCGTAACGCCCGGACAAGCAATGGAGGATCGACTTGACCGACCCGTTCAAATTGGACGGTTTGCTTTGTCTGGCGCAGCTGAAACGGCAGTTCGAGATAGCCGCTCGTCAACCCGGTCTCGTCGAACAATTGACGGACAAGCTTCGGATAAAGTACGCGACTCACTGCCGCTAACGCATGTAACGGTTCCGACAGTTCTTCGTCCGTCGCGAGCATCCCCGCTGCCGCCCGTGTCGCACCTTGTCCGACAGCCGACTGATCGAGCACGTGAACACTTTGTCCCCGCTGCAACAATTCATATCCGAGCGTCAAACCGATGATACCGGCGCCGACGATTAATACATCCGGTTGTTTCATCGTCCAATCACCGTCCGGAACCGTCCGGCTGCTTCCGCCGGATCGGCTTGACCCAAAATCCCGGACAGGATGGCAACTCCGCTGCACCCGGTGGTTAAGACATCAGACAGATTTTCCGGTTTGATTCCGCCGATGGCGATGACCGGGATTGATGTCCAGTCGACGACTTGCTGTAACGCATCGAGCCCCCGTGGCGCCACGCCGGGTTTCGAATCCGTCTCAAAAATATGACCATACATCACGTAATCGGCGCCGGCTTGTTCCGCCACCATCGCTTCGGTCAACGAGTGAACCGATTGACCGATGAAAATCGTCGGAAACTGTGCCCGGACACGCTCGACCGACAGACTGCGGCGTGTCAACTGGACGGTCGTGCCGGTGACGAGTGCTGCATCGAGCCGGTCATGGACTACCAGCTGGTCTGCCCGGACTCCTTGATCGAGCAACGTATCAATGCAGGAAACCAATTCCCGGACTGACCAGGTTGGCTCCCGTAAGTGGATGCGATCGACGGACATTGCGAGCTGTGGAAGGGTCTGTTCCAACACTTCCTTACTGTCGCGTCCGGTTGTAATCAGGTGTAAATGTGACATCGTTCCCCCTCCTTTCCACACGAAAAAGGACCACCCCATGAACTGATGGAGTGGTCCTACGAAAAGGGCGACGCTTGGCGTTCCCTCGATAGATGATCGGATACCACTTCCCTCCGCTAGTACGAACTAGATCAGGTTCAAAGGGTCCGGATACTTCCGTCTCAGTCTGCTACGAGACTCCCCTAGTGTAGATATTGATTTGTATGGTACGCCTGTAGTTTACCACGGGTAGTCCGATTTGTTCTACCCTTGATTAGTGTCGCATGTCCGATTCGACCGCTTTGACCTGCTCGATCAAGCGTTGGTATTCGTCGACACGTTTCGTTTGCGACAAGTCATACGTTTGTTTTAAGCGTAAGACCCGCATGACTTTCTGATTGAGATCGGCTGCCGACAATTTCCCTTGTTTGATCCGCGCCATGATTTCCTTGTGAACGGACGCGTACGCGCCGGGTGAGGAAAACATCGCCATGTCCGCACCGTTTTCAAGTGCAAGACCTGCCGCTTGAGCTAATCCGTACCGTTCTGTGATGGCTCCCATGACGAGATCGTCCGTGATGATGACACCATCAAATTTCAGTTCACTCCGTAACACACCGGTCATGACTTCTTTCGATAATGAGGACGGACGATTTTTGTCGAGAGCCGGGAACAGGATATGCGCGACCATGACCATTTCAGCCCCGTCTTGAATCGCCCGTTTAAACGGGACCAGCTCCGTCTTCTCAAGTTCCGCTTTCGTCGCATCGACCCGCGGCAGACCGACATGCGAGTCGACGGTCGTATCGCCGTGTCCCGGAAAATGTTTGACGACCGGCACGATATCCTCTTCCTTCATGCCCTGCATCAATGGCACACCAAGCCGTGCCACTTGTTGCGGGTCCGCACTGAGCGCCCGGTCGCCGATGATTGGATTCGCCGGATTACTGTTGACGTCAAGAACTGGAGCGAAGTCCATATTAAAGCCGTAAAAACGGGAAATTGAACCGAGTGTCCGTCCGACTTCCTTCATCAAACCAGGATCATTTTTATGACCAAACGACAGACTTGGTGATAATTTGAGTCGGGCATCCGGGACCCGGCTGACACGCCCGCCTTCTTCATCAAAACCAAGGAACGCTTTTTCGTCCGCCGTTTGCGCTTCGCCAATCGCTGCCGTAAAGGTTTTCAGCTGATCGGTCGAGGTGATATTGCCACCGAGTAACAAGACGCCTCCAAGCACATGGTCCTGCAGTAATTGACGGTCCGCTTGCGTCAGAGCTGTTCCCGTCACGCCGATGTATAGCAACTGATCAACTTTTTCCGCTGTCGACATCTTCGAGATGGTCTCTTTCAGTTGTTTTTCCGCCCGTTCAGCTGCAGAAGGCCGGTCCGGTTGCGGTGGCTTTGTTTTCTTCGCCGGCTTCGGTTCCGGTGCAGCCGGTTTTGCGGGCTCGTCGGCGCAACCGGCGAGCAGAACGCTTGCTAACAGAACAGGAACCATCCGTTTCAAATCGGTTCCTCGTTCCGGACGCCGTTGATCGAGTAATAAACTTCAATCTCCGCGTTCAGCGATTGCGAGACCGAGCAGTATTTGTCTTTTGATAAGGCAATCGCCCGGCGGACTTTATCGTCCGGTAAATCACCTTCGAGCCGGTAATGAATCGAGATCGTCGTGAAACGCCGGGGATGATCATCCGCCCGTTCGCCTTCGATATCCATTTCAAATGACGTCAGCGTCAAGCGCATCTTTTCTAAAATCGAGACGATATCGATGCCGGTACAGCCGGCAACGGCGTGAAGTAACAACTCCGTCGGGCGCGGAGCTTGATTGTCGCCTCCGTTGTCGGGTGCCGCATCCATCGCCAGGTGATGCCCGGATTCGGTCTCACCGCTAAAGCCCATCTTCTGATTCCAAGTGACTGTTGCTTGCATGTTCCGTCACGTCCTTTACTCGTTTTTTAGTTGTCTTTACTTCTTCAGTATACCCGAATATTCAGCAAGCGAAATTGACATGCTATTCGCAATAATTCTTCTTTTTCACCGTCCTCTAAATCCGGTTTCCGACCGGTGCAAATCATGCTATTCTGATAAACGATAGTTTTTTTGCGCACATGCGCCAGAAGTGAGGAATGTATATGTCATCATCATCGACTCGTTTGAGTCAAGCCGACTGGCTGTTGATCGCTACGTTATCCATGTTGACCTTTGTCCTGGGAACAAGCGAATTCGTCATCGTCGGTATTTTATCTGAAGTCGCAGACGGTCTGAACATCACGATTGCCAAAGCCGGCACGCTCGTTTCTGCCTTTGCGATTGCTTTCGCGATCGGGACACCGATTACGATGTCCTTGACCGGACACCTTGAGCGACGGAAGTTAATGCTCAGTCTGATTTTCGTCTGGATCATCCTGAACATCTGTAGCGGGATCGCACCGAATTATGAACTGTTGTTGTTGTCACGGATCGTGACGGCTGTTCTGACAGGCGTCCTGATTTCACTTGCAATGGTCGTCGCAAGCGACAGTGTCCCGATCGCAAAACGCGGTGTCGCCGTTTCATTCATCTTCGGCGGATTTACGATGGCAAATGTCCTCGGTGTTCCAATTGGTACCTTCATTGGTCAGCATGCCGGGTACGCCGCATCGTTTTGGCTGACAAGCAGTCTCGGTATCATCGCTCTGCTCGCTGTCCTGAAGGTCATTCCGGTCCAGCAATCAGCAGCAACCAGTTCGATTCGGGATCAACTTCGTCTACTCGCCAATCCGCGAATCATGATTGCCTTTTTCATCCCGTCGTTCGGATTTGGTGCGACGTATGTCGTCTACACGTATCTCGTCCCGGTTCTCGAGCTGGAACTGAAGTTGCCGTCGACCTGGATCAGTCCGATTTTACTTGCGTACGGGGTTGTCTCGATTTTCAGTAATATCTTAGCGGGGAAAATCGCCAGCCGGAATCCGATCGGTCGATTGCGGTTCGTCTTTATCGTCCAGGCGATCGTTCTTGCCGCACTCTACGTGACGACGGCATCCGTCTCACTGGGTCTGATCAACATTGCCTTGATGTCGCTGATGTCGATCTTACTGACGACATCGACGCAAATTTATCTGATTGATTTAGCGGAAAAGTTCAATCCGGAAGCAAAAGGACTGGCCGCGTCCTTGATGCCCGTCGCAAGCAATGTCGGGATTGCCTTCGGTTCTGCCCTCGGCGGACTGGTCTATGCAAACGGTCCGATCATGAATATCGCCCTCGTTGGTGGTGCCGTTGCCTTACTCGCAGCCGCTTTGACGGCTGTCAGTCATCGGCTCGATCAGCGGGCGTGACGAAGATTCATTTAAAAGAAATCCTTTCCTATGTGTTCTCGGACGAGGCGCACGTGAAAGGATTTTTTTCGTCATGGGACTGGACGTGTAGTGCTCCTCAGACCGAACCTTACAACTTTGTTAGGTGAACGTATCCAATTTGTTGCTTAATCTGTCAATCACCGTGGTACGGTAAGGACAGCTTATCCATTCCAACTACTTAAAGGAGTTTTGATTATGAAATCGTATTACACTCTTCCATTAACCGCTTTGTTACTGACGGCGACAGTCAGTCCGGTCGCCACGTTCGCTGCGACACCAACAAAGGTCGAAACGAAAAAACCGTTGTCGGAAAAAGCACTCGCCAAAAAGAAAGCAGCGATCGCTAAACTGGCGACGTCGTTAATCGGGACTCCGTATAAAGAAGGTGGCACGACGATAAAAGGTTTTGACGCGTCGGGCTTCACACAATATGTCTATCAAAAGAGTGGTCTGACACTCGAGCGGACGATTGCGAAACAGGCCGCGATGCCGTTGAAAACCGTCACACTGAAAAAAGCAATGCCGGGTGACTTGTTGTTCGTACAAGCGAAAAAAGCGAAAACGCCGAACTTCGTCGGGATCTATACCGGTAAAAATACATTTGTTGCCGTGACGACGAAAAAGGTCGAATCGCAAGACCTGACGTGGAGTTACTATACAAAACAAGACATCCTCCTCAAATCATATCAGTGAAACAAAAAACGCAATCCGGAACTCTTTGTGAGTTTCAGATTGCGTTTTTGTGTAGAACGTAAGAGGTCAATCAATCAAGAATAAGAGAATTTAATGACGTTTCTTTTCGTTTCAGTTTGTCTTTGATATTCCCTTCATACAAGACACGTTTTGATATTGGGTCAATGACAAGAACATTGATGACACCGTTACCGGTTCGATTCGCCGTGTAAATCAAACCATCTTTCAGCTCGGTGAACTCGTCTAACCCGAACTCGTCTATCACTAATGGGATATCCAGCTTATGTTTTTCTGATTTTTTTGACGCCAGATCATAGACGGTCCAGTTGAAATCTTTCATTTCACGTTCAACCACAATCAGTTTTGTTCCATCCGCACTCAGTCCAGTTTGCTCAGTACTGAACGACTTTAATCCTTTTAAGCGTTGGATTTTTTCCCCATCGCTCAGGTATAATTTTTCCTCAGTCTCATCTGATCCTTCAATGCTTTCCGTCGTATAGTAGACAACCGTTTCATCATGAATTCCTAAAAGAGATACTTCATCTTTAGAAGTAACGGATAAATTGATTTTTTGAATCGTATCGCCTTTTAAATCAATTTTGTACAACAACGTTTCTGAATCGATTTGATAATCCTCTGCAAGGACATATAAACTGTTTCCAATCTGTTTATACGGATAGAGCTGGGTTTCACCTAACTTCCGAGCTTCAGCAGGTGCCGGAAAGATTTTTTTGACAACACGCTGTTTGCCATTCTCCCAATACTGCAGTTCCCATTTGTTATTGTCCGGCGTACCCATCGCATATGAGGTGCATTCCTGTTCCAACGTACTGACGTAATCGGAACGCATGAAGCGCCGGAAGTCTGCCGGTGCACCATTCTCATTATATGGACTTTCAAACAAGCCACTAATCAAATTATCCGTCGTTTTTTCGACACGACCGTCCAGTCCAACGTTGTAATCCACCTTTTTTAATCCTTGATCATAAAGTTCCGCTTGAACAGACCGGACAGCCGGTTGTGTTGGATCGCCTTTGACCGTCTCAACGGTAAAGTCGGATTCATCGATTGATTGAATAAATATGGTGTAGACTCCTATCGTCAGGAAGCTGACGACAGCCAGTATAAGTACAAAGTTAAATTTTCGCATGACGTCCTCCTCAGACCGAAATTTTCCATTTTAATAGGCGCAAACTTTTCCAAATCATATAGACAAAGTAGAGAACAAAGATTGCCATCATGATTGCTGATATTTCCTGTGATAAAAAGATATCCAGCTTTTCAATCACATACATGCTGCCTATCGTAACGAGGAGAAGAAACGCAACTTCAAGAACGATAAATAGCATTCCTTTAGCGTTGCGGTAAGACCGTTCCAGTAACACGAGCATAAACAAAAAACTGACAATGAATAATGATAAAACAATAAAGATAAGCAGATCGACTAAACTCATCGTATACAGCTGTTTTAGTGTCATCGAGAGGCCGAGTGAGGACGATTCCCGGTAGTCATCTTTGATCAGCCAGTTGAAAATGACATAACTGAGCTGGATGACCACCCATTGTAATCCGATGAAACTGATGATGACGAGAGCCAGTGATGTCCATTTGGCAAAAAAGATTTTCGCCCGGCCGCCCGGTAACAATAGTAAGCGGTATATGTACTTGGATTCACCGAACCAATCCCGGTACCAGATTTGAATTGCATACAAAATGACGAGAACGACTCCAATCATAATGATATAACTAAAATAAGAACTAGCCTGCTCAAACGATAACTTTCCAATTGAACGCAGGGCTTCCGATTCGGACAATTTCGCATAGACCATATATTCCTGCACCTGGTTTTCTTCGTAGATAACCCGTCCGACGACGGTCAAGATTTCGATACTCGCCATCGCAAGGATGACCGATACGATCATTTTCCAGCTTCTTTTTAACTCTTCGTTCGTTAACATCAGATATTGTTTCATCGTTGATAGACCTCCCGCATCCGGTCCTGGACCGATTTTCCGTATACTTCCCGCATCTCTTCCGTATCGTGTTCATCAATGATGCGACCGTCTTGTAAAAAGACAACCCGGTCAATCAGATGTTCAATTTCGGTGATTTCATGTGTCGTCATCAAGATGGCGCGCCCTTCCATGAAATGACTTGAAAAGATCCAGGCAATCTGTTCTTTCGTAAACAAATCAATCCCCGCAAACGGTTCGTCGAGCAACAGATACGGACGGTCGAGTGAAAAGCCGAGTACCAAACTGAACTTCGCCTGATTCCCTTTCGACAGTTCCAAGATTTTGTCGGTCGTCAATAACTTGAACAGACCCATCAACTCTTCCGCGACCTTCGGATTCCAGTCCGGATAATAATCACTCATATACGTCAAAGCGTCACCAATCGTCATGTAACTCGGCATCGTCTGCAGATCCGGAACGAAGGCGATTTTTTCGCGTGAGACTTCGCCGTCTACTAAGACCGTTCCGGCATCGACCGGGACAAGACCCATGATGGCCTTTAGGATCGTTGATTTCCCCTCCCCGTTTAAACCAATCAGACAGGTGATGCTGTCCGGGCGAACCGAAAAGGAGACACCTTCTAAAATCGGTTTCTTCCGACCATATCGTTTCTTTAAACCATGGACTTCAAGCATCTAGTTTCCTCCGTTCTGTTGAGTGATACACCGTTTCGACTTTCGTGACGACTTCGCCAAGCGGAATCTGAATCGCCTGGACTGCCTCGATGAATTGTGCGACCGCTTCGTCGAGCATCTCCGTCCGGACTTTTTTGACAATTTCCTGATCCATCGTGATTTTACTCGGTACATTTCGTTCAGTCGTAATCAATTGTTGATCCTCCATTTCTTTGTACGCTTTTTGTGCCGTATTCGGATTGATTCCGAGTTGTGCCGCGATTTCCCGGCGCGATGGAATTTCCTGCCCGCACTTGAGTTCTTCTGTCGCGATTTGTTCCTTGAACCATCGGACGACCTGAAGATACACCGGGCTTCTTTGGTCAAATTGCATCGTGGTCTTGACCTCCCTTTTCCGTTCACTGTATTAAAACAGTAATACACTTCCTTTCTGTATCATACCCATAGTACAGTTGACTGTCAATCCATTTCCAAAAAAATACCGCACTCCGAATGGAGGCGGTATCATGGTTTGATTTATTTTTGAAATTCTAAGATCGTTTGCTGCATCGGTACCCCTGACATCGAAACGGTCCGTTCAACGAACAGGTACTTTTTACCATCGACGAGAAATTGACGGTTTCCGATGTATTCCACTTGTTTCCCGTCTTGTGTTAGTTTCTCTTCAATCGCCTTCACATGTTCCTCGAGCGTGTAGAACCGATCGTCAAATGTCATCGTGATGTTTTTATTCCGATAACCCAGTAAGTAACTGAAGAAAAACCAAAATACTGCCCCAACTGCTAGAAAAACTAGGATAACCCCCATTTGCTTTTCCCCCTTTTGATACCTTATTTTACGTTCAAGATAATGTAAGGGTTCCCAAATCACTTGAAATTTTTTTGTGAATTCACGAACTAAAAAACTGACTCTGTAGACTGACCTAGCAATATGAGACACATATAAAACACCTTGATTAGGCTGCCAGTACACCATATTTTTTAGGTGTCAGGTAGCCTAATT